>JAEYYS010000415.1 GCA_023428335.1 Verrucomicrobiota bacterium
CCAATCTGATTCCCACGACGACCGTGTCCCCTGACACCGCCACGGAATAGCCGAACCAGTCATTCTCCCCGGTGTTGGAGGCCTTCAAATAAGCCTGCTGGCTCCACTGGTTATTGTCGCGCCGGAACACATAGGCCGCGCCTGAATTGGTCGCCCCCTCATCCGGCGTGCTATTCACCCCGGTCGTACCACTGTCCTCGAATCTGGCACCCACGACCACGGTGTCTCCGGATACCGCCACGGAATTGCCGAAATGGTCCGCCGCAGTGGTGTTCGAGGCCTTGAGGTACGCCTGCTGACTCCACTGGCTGCCAGCGCGCGTGAACACATACGCCGCGCCGGTTTGAGACGCAGCGTTGTTGGGCGCACTGTTCACCCCGGTCGTGCTGCTGGCTTCCCAAAAGGCGCCGACCACCACCGTGTCCACGGACACCGCCACCGCATAGCCGAACATGTCAAACGCCTCCGCGTTGGCCGCCTTCAGATACGCCTGCTGACTCCACACACCGCCGCTACGCTGGAACACATAGGCCGCACCCGAATCCGGGGCATACTCATTCGGCGTGCTGTTCACCCCGGTCGTGCCACTGTCCTCGCCATGGGCGCCCACCACCACCGTATCCCCGGACACCGCCACCGCTGTGCCAAAGGCGTCAACCGCCCCCGTGTTACCCGCCTTCAAATACGCCTGCTGGCTCCACACACCGTCGTTCCGCTGGAACACATAGGCCGCACCGGAATTTGTCGCCTCCTCATCGGGCGTGGAATTCACCCCCGTCGTGCCGCTGTCCTCATCCGGAGCCCCGACGATCACCGTGTCCCCGGACACCGCCACCGAACTACCAAACCGGTCACCCAGCTGCGCATTGGCAGCCTTCAGGTAAGCCTGCTGGCTCCAGACACTCCCGCTGCGGGTAAACACATAAACCGCGCCGGCACTGGACGCGCCCTCATCAGGCGTGCCGTTCACCCCCACCGCGCTGCCATCCTCCGAGGGAGCGCCCACCACCACCGTGTCCCAGGACACCGCCACCGCAGTGCCAAAAGCGTCGCCAGCCCCCGTGTTGCCCGCCTTCAGATACGCCTGCTGGCTCCACACGCCTCCGCTGCGCTGAAACACATAGGCCGCGCCGGAGTCCGTGGCACTCTCATCCGGTGAACGGTTCACCCCCGTTGTGCCGCTATCTTCGTCCAGCGCCCCGATGACCACCGTGTCACCGGACACGGCCATGGAGGTGCCGAAGTGATCGCGTGCCCCCGTGTTCGAAGCCTTCAGGGACGCCTGCTGGGCCACGGGGTCGATGGTGATGGGGTAGCGCGCGCCCTGGTCCGCCACCCGCAGGCGCAGCCCGCGCTCCCCGGCGGCCTCGAAACGGGCGGGGAGCGCCCTGCCATCCGCATCCCAGACCTTCAGCCCGGTGTAGTTCAACACCGCGGCCCCTGCGGCGTCCAGGAACACCACTCCCTGAGTGCCGTCGCGGACGCTGGGGCGCAGGCTGCCGCGCGTCCTCAAGACAAAAACCAGGTCGGGCTGTTCCGACGCGCCCGCCGGGCCGGCCGACTCCGGCCTGCGCGCCACGGTGAAGCCGTGCTCCAGACCGCGCGTGTCATTGACCCACCACTCCCACACCACCGCATCGCGCTGGCAGGAGAGGCGCTGCCCCTCAGCCGTCACCACGGGCGTGCCGCGCACACTCTGCTGCCGCCCGCCGCGGCCGTAGCTCTCCAGTTCCAGCCCCCAGGTCCAGCCGCCACTGTGCGGGGTGGTCTGGAAACCGCGCGTGTCGATGCGCGTGGTCCACTGCTGCCCAGGATTCAGGGCCTGCCAGGTACCGCTCTCCTGGCGGAACTCATGCCGCCAAGCCTCATGCGCGGCGCGAATGTCCCGCCAGTCAGACTCGCCCAAGCCCCCGCGAGTCTCTTCGGCCGCAGGCAGAGCGGAAGGCAGGTTCAGCAAGAGAGCGGCGAGGGCGGGCAGGCGGAAGGCTTTCATGAAATCTGGCGGGGGCGGTGTCATGCGCGACCGGGACCGGCAGCGCGCAGGCGGGTCTGAGCGCAAGACCCTACGAGTGCCTGATCCTCACCAGTCTGGCATCGCTCGCCTGGCATGCATCCCTAAAATTAGGAAAAAGCCCTGCTCATCCTCTCGCCTTGGTGCGCAGATGTCCAGAAGTAGGATCAAGTTGTCGACCGGGTCAATGGCCTGGGACTGGCACTCCGGCGGCGTTCGACCGCCGGTCAGGTACGACCAGAAAGCGCCGCTCACTTCTTCTTCGCCTTGCCCTGACGTTTTTGCACGAGTGGCCAGTCGGGGTGGTCGGTGCGGGAGGCCGCCATCAGGGCCTCGGCGCGGGCGACGAGTTCCGGCTTGTCCGCCGCGAGGTCGCGGGTTTCGGCGAGGTCGGTCTCCAGGTCGTAGAGTTCCGTCTTCGCCTGCGGCCCGTTTTTCACAGCCTTCCAGCGACCGTCGAAACGCACCGCCTGCAGCGAGGCGGTCTCGTGCAGTTCCCAATAAAAGGCCTCGCGCTTGGGCGCGGCCCCGCCCTGCAGCAGGGCGGCGACCGAAACACCATCGCTGCGGTAGCCGGCCGGCAGCGTTGCACCGGCAAGTTCGGCGGCCGTGGGCAGGAAATCCCAGAAGGCCCAGGGTTCCTCGCTGATGCGGCCGGCGGGCACCTTGCCCGGCCAGCGGGCGATGCCGGCCTGGCGCAGGGCGCCCTCGTAGAGGCTGCGCTTGTACCCGCGCAGCTTGCCGCCCATGTCCTGGTTGAAGAGACCGCCCACCTCGGACTTGGGATCGAAGGACGCGCCGTTGTCGCCGGCAAAGACCACCAGCGTGTGGTCGTCGATCTTCAGCTCCTTGAGCAGGTCGAGCACGCGGCCGACGTCGCGATCCAGGCGACTGACCATGGCGGCGTAGGTCTTCTGCAGGTCGGTCCAGGGCTTGTCGGCATAGGGGCCGAGGTCATCGATCTCGAACATCCCGTGCGGCAGGGTGATGGCGTAAAAGAAAAAGAAGGGGCCGCCGACGTGGGCGCGGATCCACTTCTCCGCATCCTGCTGGATGAGTTCCTGGGCGTAGGTTTTGCCGTCGAGTTCGAGGCGCCGGTCGTCGTCCCACAGGGAGTCGGGAAAGTAGCGGTGGGCGTGGCGCTGGCAGTTGTAGCCGTAAAAGTGGTCGAAGCCGCGCTTGAGAGGGCTGCCGCTGGTGTCGAACATGCCCATGCCCCACTTGCCGGCACAGGCGGTGGCGTAACCGGCCGACTTCAGCACCTCGGCGACCGTGACCGTACCCTCGGGCAGCGGCTTCTGGCCCTCGGGCTGGATCTCGCGATTGGCGCGGATCGGGCTGTGCCCGGTGTGCAGCCCGGTCATCAGCGAGGCGCGCGAGGGCGCGCAGACGCTGGTGCCGGAGTACAACTGCGGGAAGCGTGTGCCCTCGGCCGCCATGCGGTCGAGGTTCGGCGTCTGAATCAGCTTCTGGCCGTAGCACCCGAGGTCGCCCTGGGCGAGGTCGTCGCAGAGGATGAAAACGAGGTTGGGCTTTTCAGCCGCCTGCAGGCAAGCGGCGGCGAGGAGAGGCAAAAGAAAGCGCATGGCGACCAGCGGAAACGCCGCCGCCCCGCGGATCTCTCCACTCTCCACTCTCCACTCTCCGCTCTCCACTCTCCGCTCTCCGGTGTCGTGGGTCAGCGGCGGCGGCGCAGGGTCAGGGCCGCAAGAGCGGCGGCCAGCAGCAAAAGTCGCGAAGGTTCCGGCACAACCACCTTGGGGATCTGCGGTGTCGAATTGGGATCCACAGGATCCAAACCGGCGCGCTGATACTGCTCCTGTGTCTCCAGGACCACCGCGCCGGAAAGCGGTGTGACGAGTTGATACGAGGCAGCCAGCAGCGACAGGGGCGCAGGATCGGACAAACCGTCCTGCCAGGCCGCGAGCACCTGCTGATGAACGCCCAACCTGGCTAGGTGATCCCACACGCGCGCCCCCTCCGGCTGGGTTGTCTGACGGATGACGATGAATTCCTGCCCTGGCTCTTGTCGACTCAGTGCAACCATCCGCGCTAGCAGTTCCTTTTCATCCGCGCAGCGACCCGCGGCACGCACCCCCAAATGACGGTGCAAGCGCTCCAGCAATCGGTTCGGCCCCTGCACAAGCGCCAACGCATGCAGCACCGGGGGTTGAGACGTTCGCTCCAGGAATTGCGTGAGCCCAGGATGCGCTCCCAGATCGACAGGTTGCGGACCGTGCAGCCAAAGGATTTCAGCACCGCTGATCCTTGCCCGCTCCAATGCCTCCATCAGGGCGGGTCCGTTGCCGCGTCCGCCAGCAAAAGCCTCACGGCTCCAGTTCTTTCTCGCCTCGCCCAAAGGCACTTCCCGCCAACTCTCATCGTTGCAA
>JAEYYS010000422.1 GCA_023428335.1 Verrucomicrobiota bacterium
ACCCAAAAAAAACGCCCCCCCACCCCCGCGGGGCCCCCCCTCGCTCATGGCTGGGCGATCCGACTCAGGCCGGGTCCTTTTTCGGTGTCTCGTCCTCCAGCGGCGGGCGCGGACGACGTTCGCCCTCCGGCGACTGCGGACGGCCTTCACCTTCCGGGGGGCGACGGAAGCCGCCGCGGTCGGAACCGCCTTCCGGCGGGCGCCGGAAACCGCCGTCGCGACTGCCTTCACCGCCAGGGCGACGCATGCCGTCACCTCCCGGCATGCCCGGAGGGCCGCCAGGTCCGCCGCGCATGGCGTTGCGCAGGCGCTCCATGCCGCTGCGCATCTCCTCCTTGGTCACCTTGCCGTCGCCGTTTTCATCGAGGCGGCCAAAGCGCTGCTCGATCTCCTGGCGGGCAAACTCCTGGTACTCCTCCTTGTCGACCGCACCGTCGCTGTTCTTGTCCATGCGGGCATAAACTTCGTCGGGGTTGAAGCCGGGGCCACCGGGGGGCGGGCCGCCCGGGCGATCGCCTTCCGGCCGCGGACCTGCAGGGCGGTCGCCTTCGGGGCGTGGGGCGCCTTCGGGGCTGTCGCCCGGGGGGCGACGGAAGCCACCGGAACCTTCGGGGCGACCGGGGCTGCCCGGGCTGCCGGGAGGGCCGCCGGCACCGCGACGCATGCGGTCGCCGATGCGCGCCATTTCCTCGCTGTCCAGGTAACCGTCGCTGTTGGCATCGGCGCGGGCGAAGCGCTCCTCGCTTTCGTCGCGTTGCGACATCGCCTTGAACTCGTCCTTGCTGATCTTGCCGTCGCCGTCCTTGTCGGCGCGCTTGAGGAACTCGGCCAGACGGCCGCCACCCGGCTGCTGGGCGGAGAGGGGAAGGGCACCGGCGGCCAGCAGGCCGAGGGTGCACGCGAGGGTGTTTTTCAGTTTCATGGTGAGTTGGGTTTGCGCTTCGGTCACGCAGCGCCTCAAACCCAGGCTCCTGCCGGTGGTTGCGTCCCTCGTGAAAAAAGATGCCAACCGCGGCGCCCTTTTCGATTGAGGCGACGTCGTTCCGGCGGAGACTGCGCCGGCGACTCCGCATGCCCTCCAACGCTTCCCTTTTCCTGGCCCTGCGCTACCTGCGACCCAAGCGTTCGCTGGTGTCGATCATCACCCTCATCTCGGTGCTGGGCGTCATGCTCGGCGTCGGCGTGCTGGTGGTGGTGATGTCGGTTTTTCAGGGCTGGCAGGTCGAGTTCAAAAAGCTGCTGCTCGGCTTTGAGCCGCACGTGCTGCTGCTGCAGGAGCCGCGCTCGCCCGAACCACCGCCGCCGGGCGTGCCGGCACGCTCGAACTGGCGCGACCTGCTCAAGGCGCTGCAGGCCCGGCCCGGTGTCGTTTCCGCGGCGCCGGTCGCCGAAGGCATGGCCGTGCTGCGGCTCGGCGATTCCGATCCCGAGGGCACGGAACTTTTCGGCCTGCAGGCCACCGAGGACAATGCCCTGGTGGCGAAACTGTCCCGACACTTGGTCGAGGGCCACTTCGACCTCGGCGGCGATCATGTGGTGCTGACCGATCGCGTCGCCCGCCGGCTCGGCGTCAAGACCGGCGATGCCGTCGCGGTGCTCGCTTCCGACACGGTGCGTCAGATGATCCGCGATCTGCGTGACGCCGAGACGCAGGCCGATCCCGAGAAGGCGGCGGCCGCACGCGCGGAAATCGTCGTGCTGCCGCGTGAACTGATCGTCACCGGCATCGTCCGTGCCGACACCGCGGGCGAGCGCTGCTACGTGCCGCTCGACATTGCCCAGGATCTGTTCGGCCTGGAGGGCGATGTCTCCGGCATCGGTCTTGAACTCGCCGATCCGCAGTTCGCCGATGCCCTGGCCTCGGCCCTGTTTCAAGAAGACGTGCTGCCGCATGACTGGAGCCTGCGCACCTGGAGTTCCAGCCATGGCGCCATGCTGCAGTCGGTCGAGAACCAGCAGTCGCTCATGTGGTTCCTGCTCGTCTTCATCATGCTGGTCGCGGCGATCTGCGTGATGAACACCACCATCACGGTCACCGTCCAGAAGCGTCGCGAGATCGGCATCCTCACCGCCCTCGGCGGTCGCGCCTGGCAGATCATTGGCATCTTTTTGGCCAAGGCCGGTGTGGTGGCCCTGCTCGGCATCCTGCTCGGCCTGGCCGGCGGCGGCCTGGTGCTGAAGTATCGCAACGACCTGCGCGACTTCATCGCCGAGCGCACGGGTCGCGACATCTTTCCGCAGGACATCTACTTCCTGAGCGGCATCCCCGCCCAGATCCAGGCGGCCGACATCGCCTCAATCTGCGCCCTCGCCATCCTGCTCTGCCTGCTCGCCGCCTTCGTGCCTGCCTGGTTCGCCGCCCGCGTCGATCCTGCGGTCGCCCTGCGCGATGCCGGCTGACAGCTTTGCCGCCCATCTGCGTTCTCCCTTGCCATGATCCGTGCCCTGCTCCTGCTCGCCCCGCTGTTGTTGATCGCCTGCGGCGAGAAATCCGCGCCGCCTGCGCAAGAAGCCGCCACGCCTGCGGCAAAAGCACCGGAGACGGCTGCCAGTCCTGTCAAAGCCGCGGAGCCAGCGCCAGCCGCCGCCCCCAAGAAGGTCTGGTGGACCGCCGAGATGCTGCACACCGAGATCAAGTACCACAACCCGAACTACGCGGGCACGGGCGAGTTCGCCATCGAGCAGGGCGAGGTGCTGGCGCTCAACCTGCGCGAGGCGCAGGTGACGCACCTGGTCTTTCTCGAACGTCTGTCGCCGCTCGCCCTCGACCTCAGTGGCACCCCCATCCGCGACATCCGCCCGCTCAAGGGCCTGAAACTTCAGGAACTCTACCTTGAGGACAGCCCGGTCACCGACCTGTCGCCGCTGCGCGGCATGCCGCTGCAGAAACTCTACCTGAGCCGCACGCCGGTGAGCGACCTGAGCGCGCTCGAGGGCATGCCGCTCATCGAGTTCAATGCCGTCGACACCCGCGTCAGCGATTTGGCTCCGCTGGCGCAATCGCCGATTCAAATGCTCTGGCTCACCGGTACGCCGGTCGAGGACCTCGCGCCCCTGGCGAAGCTGCCGCTGGTCTCGCTCACCCTGCATCGCACCCGTGTGCGCAGCCTGGCGCCGCTGGCGGGCACGAACCTGCAGCGCCTGCACATCGGTGAATCGCCGGTCGAGGATTTGTCGCCGCTGAAGGGACTGCCGCTGACCCGTCTGGTCTTCACGCCGGCA
Source organism: Verrucomicrobiota bacterium (assembly GCA_023428335.1). Taxonomy (GTDB): domain Bacteria; phylum Verrucomicrobiota; class Verrucomicrobiia; order Verrucomicrobiales; family Verrucomicrobiaceae; genus Prosthecobacter. The sequence goes on from JAEYYS010000422.1 coordinate 3,223, forward strand.
ACGGTCAAGGCCGGGCTCGACGTGGCCAAGACCCTGCCGCTGCAGGAGGTTGGCACGCGCTTCGATGAGGAGGGGCGCGACCTGCTGCCGCCGGCCGCCTTCTGGCCGCAGCTTGAGGCGGCGAAGTGACGACCGCGCCGCGCCCGCTTTGACAAGCCGGCCCGCTTCGGGCATGAACAGTCGCACATGCCCGAGCCGCTGCCCATCTTCGAAATCCGCGACGCCGTGGTCAGCGCCCTGCGCGACCCCGCAGTGGCCAACCTGCTGATCAAGGCGCCGACCGGTTCGGGCAAGTCGACCCAGGTGCCGCAATTCGTGCTCGACTCCGGCTGGCTCAAGGACGGCCAGCGCTGCGTGGTGCTGCAACCCCGCCGCATTGCCGCCCGCCTGCTCGCCCAACGGGTCGCCCAGGAACGCGGCGCGCGCCTCGGCGGCGAGGTCGGCTACCAGGTGCGCTTCGACAACGTCACCAGCCGCGACACCCGCCTCAGCTACGTCACCGAGGGCGTCATGCTGCGCCAGCTGATGGAGGACCCCGAGTTGCGCGGCGTGGGCTGCATCGTCATCGACGAGTTCCATGAACGCCATCTCGACGGCGATCTCGTGCTCGCCTTTGCCCGGGCCCTGCAGCACGGACGTCGCCCGGACCTGAAAATCCTGGTCATGTCGGCCACGCTCGTGCCGGGACCGCTGGCCGATTTCATGCAGCCCTGCCGCCTGCTCGAGTCGGAGGGCCGCACCTACCCGGTCGCCATCAGTTACCAGCCGCCGCTCAAGCTCAAGACCGGTCAACCCGAGCCGATCTGGGATCAGGCCGCACGCGCCTGCGAGGCGCTGGTGCAGTCGCCGGGCTTCGAGGGCGACATCCTGGTCTTCATGCCCGGCTCCTACGAGATCCGCAAGACGATGACCGCGCTGTCGGGTCGCGCCTTCGCCCGCGGCCGGCGCATTCTGCCGCTGCACGGCGAGTTGTCGCCGCAGGATCAGGATGCGGCCGTGGCGCCCGGCGGGGCCCCGAAGATCCTCGTCAGCCCCAACGTCGCCGAAACCTCGCTCACCATCGAGGGCATTCGCGCGGTGGTCGATGGCGGTTTGGCGCGGGTCGCCAGCTACGATCCGCGCCGCGGCATCAACACCCTCACCGTGCAGAAGATCAGTCGCGCCTCGGCGGAGCAGCGCGCCGGTCGCGCCGGCCGCCTCGGTCCCGGTCTGGCGGTGCGCCTGTGGCCGGAGCGCGAGCATCTGCACCGGGCCGAAAGTGAAACGCCGGAGATCCATCGGCTCGATCTGGGCGAGGCCCTGCTGGCCCTGCATGTGCTGGGGCTCGGCGAGCGCTTTGCTTGGTTTGAGCCGCCGGCACCCGCCGCCTTGGAGCGGGCGCAGCACCTGCTGCACGACCTGGGTGCGGTGGATGCGCAGGGCATCACCGACACCGGCCGGCGCATGAGTCGCTTCCCCCTGCATCCGCGTTTCGCGCGCATGCTGCTCGCCGCCGGTGCCAACGGCTGCGTGCGTGAGGCTGCCCTCTGTGCAGCAGCGGCACAGGGCAGGGACCTGCTTCTGGCCGGTCGCAACGAGGCCTCGCACAAGAACGACGACCTCTGGGAGCCGGGCGATCTCAGCGAGTTCCAGGCCCTGCTGCGCGCCTTTGCCCGCGCCGAGGCGTTGAACTTTGATCCGAACGCCTGTGCGCCGCTGCGCATCCACGCCCAGGCGGCGCGCGAGGCGGCGCGCAGTGCCGAGCAGTTCCTGCGCCTCGCCAAACGGGCCGGTTTGGAGGTGAGCGACGAGGTGGCCCCGCCCGAGGCGCTGGCGCGCACCCTGCTGGCCGCCTTCAGCGATCATCTGGGCATCGAGACCAGTCCGGGTAGCCGCATCTACCGGCTCGCCGGCGGTTACACGGGTCACCTCGACAAGGATGCGCACATCAAGGCGCCGCGTCTGCTTGTGGCGGCTGAGATCACCGAGGTGCAGGGGCGCGCCCTGACGGTGCGACTCAACCACGTCACCCGCATCGAGGAGGAATGGCTGCAGGAGCTGTTTCCGGAGGATCTGACGACCGCTCACCGCGCCACCTACGACAGCGTCAACCGCCGGGTCATGAACCTGGAGGAACGGCGTTTTCGTTCGCTCGTGCTGAGCAGCCGCGAGAAGGGCGAGCCCGATGCCGCCACCGCCGCCAGCCTGCTGGCCGACGAGGTGCAGGCCGGGCGACTGACCCTGGTCAACTGGAACGACAAGGTCGAGCAGTGGATCACCCGGGTGAACTGCCTGGCGAAGTGGATGCCCGACCTGGAGATCCCGGCCATTGGCGAGGAGGATCGACGGCTCATCCTGGAGCAGGTCTGCCATGGCTGCATTGCCTACCGCCAGCTCAAGGATCGCGACATCTTTCCGGCCCTGCATCAGTGGCTCAGCCACGCCCAGCGCGACCTGCTCGAGCGGTACGCGCCCGAGCGCCTGGCCCTGAAGAACGGCCGCAGCGCCCGCATCGTTTACGACGCCCAGCAGCCGCCCAGTGTCAGTGTCGTGCTGCAGCAGCTCTACGACGTCCATGAGAACCCGAAGGTGGCCGGCGGACGGGTGACGGTGACGATCCATCTGCTGTCGCCCGCGCAGCGGCCGATCCAGACCACGGGCGACATCGGTCGCTTCTGGAAGGAGGGTTATCCGGCGGTGAAAGCCCAGTTGCGCGGCCGCTACCCGAAGCACGAATGGCGCTGAGACCGCGTGGGATTTTCGCCCGGTGGTCTTGACCCGGCGGCGCAGCCCATTATCGTCGCCGCCCCGTATTCCCCCCATGAGCACTCCGACCACCCATGAATTCCAGGCCGAAGTGAGGCAGGTCCTGGACATCGTCATCCACTCGCTCTACACCGACCGCGAGATCTTCGTCCGCGAACTGGTTTCGAACGCCGCCGACGCGCTGGAAAAAATGCGCCTCACCCAGCTCACCGAGAAGGAGGTCTTTGGCGCCGAACTGCCGCTGGAAATCCGCATCACGACGGATGAGACCGCCGGCACCATCACCCTCGCCGATCACGGCATCGGCATGACCCGCGCCGAGCTGGTGGAAAACCTTGGTACCATTGCCCACTCGGGCTCCAAAGCCTTCGCCGCGGCGCTGAAGAACGCCGGCAAGGGTGGCGACGCCAGCCTGATCGGCCAGTTCGGCGTCGGCTTTTACAGCGCCTTCATGGTCGCCGAGGAGGTCAAGGTCTACACCCACTCCTGGCGCGGCGATGCCGAGCACCTGGTCTGGTCCAGCACCGGCGTCGGCACCTACACGATCGATGAGGCCCCCGACCAGCAGCGCGGCTGCCGCATCGTCATCCGACTCAAGGAGGACGCCAAGGAGTTTGCCCAGGCGCACCGCATCCGCGCCATCCTCGGCAAGTACTCGAACTTTGTCGGTTTCCCGATCCACCTCGACGGCGAGCGCGTCAACACGGTTGAGGCGATCTGGCTGAAGAACAAGGACGAGGTCACCGAGGAGCAGTACGAGGAGTTCTACAAGTTCGCCGCGCACGCCTTCGACAAGCCCTCATACCGCCTGCATTTCCAGGCCGACGCGCCGCTGGTCATCAACGCCCTGCTGTTCCTGCCCGAGCAGAACATGGAGCTCTTCGGCATGGGCCAGATGGAGCCTGGGGTGGGTCTCTACTGCAAGAAGGTGCTCATTGATCCGCATCCGAAAAAGCTGCTGCCCGACTGGCTGCGCTTTGTGCGCGGAGTCATCGACAGCGAGGACCTGCCCCTCAACATCTCGCGTGAATCGATGCAGGACAGCGCCCTGGTCCGCAAGCTGGGCGAGGTGGTCACCAAGCGCCTGCTGAAGTTCCTCGACAAGGAGGCCCAGGACGATGCGAAAAAGTACCAGGAGTTTTATGCCAAGTTCAGCCGCTTCTTCAAGGAGGGCGTGGCCACCGACTTCGCCAACCGCGAGGCCATCGCCAAGCTGCTGCGCTTTGAATCGAGCCTGACCGGATCCGGCGAGGTCATCGGTCTGGCCGATTACGTCGCGCGCATGAAGGAGGACCAGAAGGCGATTTATTACCAGGTGGCACCGAGCCGGGCGACCATCGAGACCGGGCCCTACATCGAGGCCTTCAAGAAGAAGGGTTACGAGGTACTCTATCTCTATGAGACGATCGATGAGTACGTCGCCACCAGCCTGCGCGAGTTTGACGGCAAGCCGCTGCAGGCGGTCAATTCGCCCGAGGTCGATCTCGGCGAGCTCGACGGCGAGGGCGAGTCCCTGGATGCCGACAGTGCGGGTCGCCTCTGCGGCTGGCTCAAGGAAACGCTCGCCGATGGCGTCGAGGAGGTGAGGGCAGGCAAGCGCCTGGTCGGCAGCCCGGCCCTGGCGATCACGCCCGAGGGTGAGATGACCCCGCAGATGCGCCAGATGATGCGCGCGCTCAAACCCGACGAGGTTATGGCGCCCAAGGTCATCCTTGAAATCAATCCGCGCCACGAGCTCATTCGCAAGCTGGCCGGACTGAGCGAGAGCGACGCCGAAACAGCGCAGTTGGTCGGCGCCCAGGTGCTCGACAACGCCCTGCTTTCCGCCGGCCTGCTCGATGATCCGCAGCGCATCGTCGCGCGCACGGAGCAAATCATGGCGCGCCTGCTCGGACGCTGAGTTTGGCTTGCTTTCCACGCCGCGCGTTCCTCTGGGGACGCGCGGCATTTTTGTGGCCGAACGTGGGCACAAAAAAAGGCGGGCGGACCCGGAGGTCCGCCCGCCGGGGGGAAAGGGGGTTACTGGGGGGAGTTTTGTTGGA
>JAEYYS010000441.1 GCA_023428335.1 Verrucomicrobiota bacterium
CAAAGAAGCTCTCGAAAATGCCGCCGCCCCGGCCCCCGCCGCCAAAAACCTCGCGGAAGTTGGCGAAGGGATCGTGGAAACCGCCGGCGCCGCTGGCCGCGGGACCGCCCATGCCACCGGCGAAGGCCTGGTGGCCGTAGCGGTCGTAGGCCGCGCGCTTCTGCTCGTCGCTGAGCACCTCGTAGGCCTCGCCGACCTCCTTGAACTTGTCCTCGGCAGCCTTGTCGCCCGGGTTTTTGTCGGGGTGAAACTTCACCGCCAGCTTGCGGTAGGCCTTCTTGAGGTCGTCGGCGGAGACGTCGCGGGACACGCCCAGCACTTCGTAGTAGTCGCGTTTGTCAGCCATGGGGGATCAGGCGGCGGGGGTGGCGGGCCCGGAGGAGACGACGACGCTGGCGGCGCGCAGCAGGCGGTCCTTGAGCTTGTAGCCGCGACGGGTGACGCGCAGCACGGTGCCCTCGGGCACGTCGGCGGAGGCCTCCTGGGCGACCGCGTCATGCAGGTTGGGATCAAAGGCGCGGCCGAGGGCCTCGACCTCCTGAACACCCATGTCGCGGAGGAAGTCGGCGAGCTGGCGCTGGACCATGCTCATGCCCATGAAGATCATGGAGGTCTCCGACTCGGCGCGGGCGGCTTCCAGGCCCATCTCGAAATTGTCGAGCACGGGCAGGATGGCGCGCAGCAGGTCGGCGTTGGCGTAGGCGCGGGTTTCCTGGGCCTCACGGGCGGCGCGCTTGCGGAAGTTGTCGAGTTCGGCGGCGTTGCGGTACGCCAGGTCCTTCCATTGCGCGGCTTCCTGGAGGGCCTGGGCGAGGGGATCGGCGGCCGCTTCCGGCGCAGGAGCGGTGGCCGGGTCCGGAGCCGCGGTCGGAGCTTCTTCGGGGGGGCAGTTCTCGTTCGTCATGGATCGCTTTTTTGAGGAAAGGGGAATCCGGGTGGATTCCGGGGGAAGCGACTATGGCGTCTTCTGCAGGGCAATCAAGGTGATGTCGTCCAGCGAGCGGCGACCGCCGAGGAATTTTTCGACATCGGCGATGAGGCCGTCGACCACGCCCTTGGGCCCCTGGGGGGCGAGCAGGGCCAGGTTGCTGCGCAGGCGTTCCTCGCCGTATTCCAGACCCTTGGTGTCGAGCGCCTCGTTGATGCCGTCGGTGTACAGCAGCAGGCAGTCGCCGGGCCGCATGACGAAATCGAGGTTCTTGGTGACGCGCTCAAAGACGTCGCCCTTGTCGATGCCGACGGCGAGCCCGCCGCTGTGCAGGGTTTCGATGGTGCCGGTGTCGCGACGCCAGATGACGGGCAGGGTGTGGCCGGCACGGGCGAGGGTGACGCGGTCATGTTCCGGGTCGAAGACGAGGTAGATCATGCTGACGAACATGTCCTCGCGGATGTCGGGGGCGATGTGGCGGTTGACCGAGGCGAGCACCTCGGCCGGCGAGCTGCCCGTGGGGGCGGCGCAGCGCAGCACGCTGCGGCACATGGCGGTGATGATGGCGGCGGCGGGGCCCTTGCCGGAGACATCGGCGATGACGGCGCCCCAGCGGCCCTGGTCGAGCGGGATGAAGTCGTAGTAATCGCCGCTGAGCACGCGCGCGGGGATGTTGCGGCCGGCGATGAGGTAGCCGGGCAGCTCGGGATCGTGATCAGGCAGCAGGATGCGCTGGATCTCGCTGGCGGCGCGCAGTTCGGCCTCGATGTGCTTCTTTTCGGTGGCCGCCTGGTGGGCCATGACGTTGGCGAGGGCGAAGGCGGACTGTTCGACGAGCGACTTGAAGACCTCGAAGTCGTTGCTGTTGTAGATGGGGCGCTCCTTGGGGCGGGTGAGGACGAGCACGCCGAGGCTGCCGGGGCCGAAGTTGAGCGCCCCGATCATGATCGAGACGTTGTTTTGGAAGCTGGACGCGCTGGCACCCAGGCGTGGGTCCTTGCGCAGGTCGGCGATGACCTCGGAGTTGCGCTCGCTGAAGACGTTGCCGATCAGGCCCTCGTCGGGGCGCACGGTGTGCAGGCGCAGGAAGCTGAGCAGGCTGTCGGGGTTCTTTTTGCCGAGGGCAGCGATGCGTTCGGGCAGGTCCGTGAGCGGCGGGCAGTGGTCGGAGTAATAGCGCGGCACCAGGGCCTTGCCGGCGTCGTCGAGCAGGTAGAGGGCGCCGCCCTGGCTTTCGGTGACCTGCATGGCGCCCTTGACGATGAGCCGGTGCAGGGCGGCGTGGGAATCCTCGCGGGTGATGGCCTCGCCGAGGTCATGCAGAAAGCCGAACATGCGTCGCTCCTCCTCGACAATGGCCTGCTCCTCGGCGCGCAGTTCTTCGAGAGCGTGATCCTTTTTGCGGTTGATCACCACCAGGGCGGTCACGCAGACGGCCAGCATCAGGATGATCGTGGTGAGGAGGATGGGGGTCATGTTGGCGGGCCCGCGCGCTTCACCTGAAGCGCGCCAGGGCATTCGGGTCGGCGCGGATCAAGGGGCGGGCCGCGGCGGCTCGTGGATCTCCTGTTCGAGAAAGTGGATGACGTCGCTGAAGCGCTGCTGGTTGGTGCTGCTCAGGCCGGACAGGCTCTGATGCGCCTCGAGCACGTGGCGGGCCTGCTCCTGGCGACCGGCCTCGCCGCTCTCGCCGCAGGTGGCGAGCAGTTGGCAGGCGAGACGGCGCTCCTCCGGCCAGGCGCTGCCGTCGGCATCGACCTGCATGACATGGTTGAGGCCGAGGTCGGAGAGCAGCTGCAGGTTGCGGGCGTTGGCGTTGAGGATGCTGAAACTGCCGCCACCGCGATTGCGCAGGGCGATGGCCGCGTAGGTGAGGGTGCCCAGGAAGGTGGAGTCCATGATCGGGCAGCGCTCAAGATCGACGACCAAATCACGTGCGCCGGCCTGAAGCACGGCCTGAAAGGCGCGTTTGACCTGGAGTGAGCAGAGGAAGGTGCCCTTGCCCTCCACACGCAGCCAGAAGACTCTGCCTATCCAGCCTACCAAGATGGTTGTCGGGGGTATCACGGGCGGAACGGCAGTCACGGCGGGCGGATTAGAACGGTCGTGGGCGCGACGCGCGACCGGCCGATGTGCGGCAACGTTTCAAGCGGTGGGGACTGTCGGCGTTCATGGCACTCAGTTCCAGAGATACGATTGCTGGCTGGCCAGTTCCTCATTGCCCCGCATCAGGCGCACCCGCCAGCCGGTGACCCGGCCATCGGTGTGATAGGAGCCACCAGTGACCTGGAAGTGGCTGACATTCTTGCGGCGCGGCGACTCGACCTCCAGTTCCTGGCTTCTGATTTCCAGGCCGGTGTTCGCCTGACGGTAATCGAAGACCAGTCGCACCGGCTGGCTGCGGTCATCGACCCGCCAGAAGATCGTGTAGTAATGGCCTTGGCGGTCCACCGTTTCGGCCTTGGTCACCGCACCATAAAGGCGGTAATCGCGCTCGAAGGCCACCGCCGGATCGAGGGTGCGGGTGACGACACCCGGGTTGAGGTGGTAGTAGTTCACCTTGGTGATGCGTCCGCCGGGGCCGACGCTGACCGAGGAACAGGCTGCCAGCAGGGAAACAGTCAGCGCCGCGAGCAGGAGCCGGCACGGGGAAAGGGAGGACATCACGGGGGCCATGAAACAACGGCCATTATTCCGTTGGCACGGGCAATGTCAACGCCGCCGATGCCGGCTTTTGCACTGTGGCGACAGCTGGCGGATGAATGAAAACCGGCCAGCGGCGTCAGATAGTGTGGAACCTCATTGCCACCATGAAACCGTTCACCCACCCCGTCGCCGCCCTGTTTCTGCTCCTGCTGGCCGGTTGCGACGTCGCCGGCCCCGGCGACACCACCCGTGCGGAACTGGAGCAAGCCGCCGCTGATCTGGAGGCTCGCAGCGCGCAACTGCAGGCGGAAATCGCCACCCTGCGCGAAGGCGAGCTGCAGAATGCCGAATTGACCGCCCGACTGGAAGAACTTGAGGCGGAAAACCTGCGTCTGCAGGCTGAGGCCGAAGCCGCCCGCCAGCAGGCTGCCGCCACCCCCGCGCCTGCGCCGGCGCCGGCCAATCCCCCACCGGTGAGCCAACCGCCGGTCGCCATGCCGCCCGTGACCGCGATGCCACCGCCGGTGAGTCAGCCCTGGATGGATCCGGTCGCCGACTACTCACCCTTCTATGAACCGCTGGCACCGCACGGTCGCTGGTTGGAGGTCGATGGCTACGGTTACGCCTGGCGCCCGCACCTCGCTGCGCGGTCGACCTGGCGCCCCTACCTCGACGGCCAGTGGCTGTGGAGTGACTACGGCTGGACCTGGAGCAGTCACGAACCCTTCGGCTGGGCCTGTTACCATTACGGTCGCTGGGTGCGGCTGTCGCGCCACGGCTGGGTCTGGGTACCTGGCCGCGAATGGGCGCCGGCTTGGGTGTCTTGGCGCACGGGGCCGGATTACATCGGCTGGGCACCGCTGCCGCCGGGGCCGTCGTTCAGCCTGACGATCATCTCCTCCGACTGCGATTATGCCTACGGACTCAGCCCGAGCAGCTACTGCTTCATTGAAAGCAGCCGATTCGGCAGCCGCAGCTACCTGAACATCAACCTGTCGCTTACCCATGTCACCCGTGTGTTCGCCGGCACGATGAACGTCACCCGCCTGGTCCGGCTCGACCGACCCGAGGGGCGACTGTTTGCCCATCGCGGCGGCCCCGAGCACTCTTGGTATGAACGGCGCTTTGGTCGCCCGGCGCCGCGTGCGGAGGTGCGCCTGCAGGATCGTTTCGACCCGCGTTTGCTGGCGGCGCGCGAGGAACGCGGTGGCGTCTTGACCCTGGCCGCGGCGTCGCTGCCGGAACGCCGCAAGGACCGCACGCCGTCGCGGCCGCGTGAGATCGAGCGCATCAGCCGACCGGTCATCGAGGACGCCTGGGCGGAGGTGCCGACGGGCAGTCGCCAGAGCCTGCGCGAAGTCATCCAGCGCCAGGCGCGCGATCCGCGGCCTGCGCCGCGTCCGGAAGGAGGTGCCGGATTGACGCCGACCACGGCACCTGAGGCCGCGTCCGCACGCCGCCGCGCCGAGGAGGCCCTGCAGCGCGCCCAGGAAGCGCGCAAGATGGACGAACAGCGCAAGGCGGCCCCGGCGCGTGAGGATGAAGCCTCGGCCTCGCGGCGCCGTGCCGAGGAAGCCCTGCAGCGCGCCCAGGAGGCGCGCAAGATGGACGAACAGCGCAAGGCCGAGCCAGCCCGTGAAAACGAAGCCTCGGCCTCGCGTCGCCGCGCCGAGGAAGCCCTGCAGCGTGCCCAGGAGTCGCGCAAGATGGATGAACAGCGCAAGGCGGCCCCGGCGCGTGAGGATGAAGCCTCGGCCTCGCGGCGCCGTGCCGACGAGGCCCTGCAGCGTGCCCAGGAGGCCAGCAAGATGGAGACGCAGCGCAAGGCCGAGGCGGCTCGCCAGGCTGCCGAACAGCAGCGCGCGACGGAAATGCGCCGCAACCAGGAGGCCCTGCAGCGCGCCCAGGAGTCGCGCAAGATGGACGAACAGCGCAAGGCCGAGGCGGCTCGCCAGGCTGCCGAACAACAGCGCGCGACGGAAATGCGCCGCAATCAGGAGGCCCTGCAGCGTGCCCAGGAGGCCAGCAGGATGGAGACGCAACGCAAGGCCGAGGCGGCTCGCCAGGCTGCCGAACAGCAGCGCAAGGCCGAGGAAGTGCGTCGCAATCAGGAAGCCCTGCAGCGTGCGCAGGAGGCCAGCAGGATGGACGCGCAGCGCAAGGCCGAGGCGGCCCGCCGAGCCACCGAGCAGGCGACCCAACGCCGTGCCGAAGAGATGCGCCAGCGCGCAGAGCAGTCGCGCCGCAGCCAGGAAGCCCTGCAGCGCGCCCAGGAGGCCAGCAGGATGGACGCGCAGCGCAGGGCTGAGGCATCACGCCAAGCCGCCGAGCAGGCGGCTCAACGCCGTGCTGAAGAGATGCGCCAGCGGACTGAATCGTCGCGTCGCAGCCAGGAATCCCTGCAGCGCACCCCGCCACGCCGCAGGTCGGAGTCGCTGGGCTCGCGGCGCCGCGAGCCTTGAGACCCTGCATTTCCGCGTGGCGCGAATGCGTTCGCCAGCTTATGCTGACGCGTCATGAGCCCTTCGCGCCGCGCTTTTACCGCCGTTCTGGTCCTCGCCAGTCTGGTCGCCTGTCAGCATGCTCCCGAGGAAAGCGAGACGCGGCCGGCCGGCGTTAATGTCTTGTCGGAGAAGGAGCTGGCCAAGGCCCTGCAGGGACGCGTGCGTTTTGAGCGCCACGTCAAACCCGTGCTCGAAGCCAAGTGCCTGGCCTGTCACCAGGTCGAGGCGATGCCGGGACGGCTGAGTCTGGAAAGCCGCGAGGCGGCGTTGCGCAGCGGCACGCTCGGTGTCTTCATTGTGCCGGGCCGACCCGAGAGCAGTCGCTTCCTACAGAACCTGTCGGAGGTTCACGCCGTGGCGATGCCGCCGGTGGGTGAAACCCTGACGCGCGAAGAGGAGCAGTTGCTGAACCGCTGGATCGCGCAGGGTGCCGAGTGGCCCGCCGGTGCCGACGGTCGTTTGCGCACGCCGTTTTAATCCGACAGACCCGCAGAGGATCGTCAATTCTTTCATGGACGCCGCCGCAGGTGATGGCACTTTAGCTGCTGCCTGAATCCTTTTCCTTCGCCCCTGATGCGCCCCAGCCTCTCCAGGAGAACCGTCGCCGCCCGCATTCATCCGGCGGTGATCGTGCTGCTGGCCCTCGCCACCAGCACGGCGCTGTTCTTCACCGTCACCCGCCAGCGGCTGCAGCCCGCAGCACCTGAAGCGACGGCAGCGGTGGCGCCCCGGTCGGTCGCCCCCGCACCGCCCGCGTCGGTGGTCACTCCGCCTCCGGCTGCCGCGAAACCGAAAGCGCCGCCGCCGTCCGCGCCGCCAGCCGATCGCTTTGGCTTCGCCCGCCCGCTGGATCTGGGGCGGGAAATGGCGCGCAGCCTGGCGACCGCCGATTTCGACCGCGCCGGACGCCTGGCCGCCGTTGCCGATCCCGCGCAAGCCGCGCAGCTGTCAGCGCTGTTCCAGAACCTGGCGCGCGATCTCAAGGTCAAGGTCGGTCGGGAGGATCAGGTCGAACTGCTGGGGCTGGTGGCCGACAAGACCCGGCTGGCCCTGCCACTGAGCCTGCCCGATCACGACCAGCCCCTGCGCCTCGAACTCGATCTGGAGCGCGATGCCAAGATGGGTTGGAAAATCGCCTCCCTGCAGTTGCCCAAGGAACTCGCCATGGCGCTGCCGGCACCGGCCAAGCCGGAGGTCGCTGCTCCGACCACCCCGGCCAAAGCTGCCGCACCCGGGACCGCCAAGCCCACCACCTCGCCGCGCCCCCTGATCCGCGTTGAAACGCATCCCGATGCCCTCAGCTTCGCCAGCGAATTTGTTCGCGTCCTGCTGCGCCACGACTTCAGCGCCGCTCGTCGCCTGGTTGACGAGGGCAAGGTGACGGCCCAGCGCCTGGCTGGTCTGTGCATCGTCTTCGAGGAGGGCCGCTACGAGATGAAGCCGGAGCGACCCCTCATCGTCACGGTGGCCAACCCCGAGGTTGCCTGGGTGATCGCCCAGGTGCAGTCGCCGTCCCTGGGGCAGTCCACCGAGTTCGGCTTGGAACTGCAGCGCACGGGCGTCGATCAGCCCTGGCAGGTCAAGGGCCTCAACCTCTCGGAAATCCTCGGCTCCTTTGCCGCCTCCGCCAGCAAACTCGGCGTGCCCTACACGCCAATCGTGAAAAACCCGCGCGGCGGCGAATCGCTCGCGCTGTATTTCGAATACGACCGCGCCGAACTGCATCCGCGCGCCCGCAAGCAGCTGGAAATCGTCGCCGGACTGCTCAAATCCGACACCTCGCGCAAGCTGCGCATTGCCGGCCACACCGATGCCAAGGGCACTGAAAACTACAACATCCAGCTGTCGCGCGCCCGCGCCGAGACGGTCAAACGCGGGTTGGCCGCGCTCGGCGTTTCCGCCGGACAGATCGTCACCACCGGTTTGGGCACGGCCCAGCCGCTCGGGCCGAACCAGAAGGCCGACGGCTCCGACAATCCCGAGGGGCGCTCGCGCAACCGTCGCGCCGAGATCTTCCTGGATTTCTGAGCCCTGAGTTTGCCGCGGCGGGCAAGCCGGGCCCGTGGGGAGTTTGCGGACTGGGGCTCAGGCCAAGTTTGAATGGAGCCTTGCCAAGGCAGCCCGCAGGCCACCGTGAGGCGGGAAGGGTGGCGGCCTGAGGGCACAAAAAAACGCGGACCGAAGTCCGCGTTTTGTGAGGCACAAAGCCGTGTGGGATTACCAGCCCTGATTACGGGTATAATCCATCTGCGAGGCAAAGCCCACCTGCGGCGAGAACTCGGTGTAGCCCCACCACGGATCGGTGACCTCCTTGATGTGATAGGGCGGACGGTAGGTGCGCTTCCAGGTCGGCTGGGGGAAGGTGGCCACTTCGTAGAGTCCGTAACCGAGACGCACGGTCGTGCGCTTGAGGCCTTCGACGATCGCATCGGAGAAAGCGGCATGGGCGCCTTCGGCACGGTTGACGCGCTGCCAGACATTGAGGGGCTCCGTCCAGCCGTAGAGCAGGTTGCCGACGCCACGGCTGAGCTTGCGGCTCCAGTTGTAGTGGTGGCCGGGAGGCGACTGGATGTCAGCAAGGGCGACGCTGCAAAGCGTCAGGCCGGTGAGGAGTGTCAGGACAATGCGATTTTTCATGCGGGTTCCTGAGAAATAGCAAGGTCGCCGCCCGGCTGGCAAGAAAGATTCTCACATTTTTTCGAATCATTCGGAGTTCCAAGGCTTCCGTCGCACCCGGGCAAGGTTTCCGTTGCCACGCCCGCTGGGCGCTCTAGGTTCGTCATCCCATGAATTCTGAGGCGCAAAAACTGGTGGATGCCGGCAAACTGACGGCGGCAGACGGTGAAAAACTCAGCCGGCTTGAACCCGGCACCTTCTGTCAGCACAAAAGCTGGGGCATCGGCCGGGTCACGGAATGGGACCTGCTGGGCGACAAAATCGTGCTCGATTTCGAGGGCAAGCCCGGACACGCCCTGAAGCTGTCCTTTGCCCTCAGCTCGCTCGAGGTGCTGCCGCCCGACCACTTTCTGGCCCGCCGCCTGGCGGATCCCGCCGCACTCAAGGCGATGGCCAAGGACGATGTCACCGGCCTGGTCGAACTGGCCCTCAAGTCCTCGGGCGGCAAGATGTCGCTCGACGACCTTGAGCGACTGATGCAACCCCACGTGGTGCCCGCCGCCGAGTACAAAAAATGGTGGGACGCCGCCAAGAAGACGCTCAAGAGCGCCCGTCACATCGTCGTTCCAGCCAAACGCGCTGATCCGCTGGTGCTGCGCGACAGCGAGGAAAAGGCCGGCGTAGGCATGGTGCGTTCCTACCTGGCCGCGCGCGATCTCAAGGGCAAACTGGCCGGCCTGGGGCTGATTCAAAAGGATCTCGACCTGTTTGAAGAAGCGGCACGTGATTTGCAGCCGGTGTTCCAGGACATCTCAGACACGGTGCGCAAGGCCTGGCGCCTGCACCTCAAGGAGAGCCTGCAGATGCTGCTGTCGCGCGATGAACTGCTGGAGTCGATCCGCGGCGCCGCCCTGCCCATGGGGTCGCTGAAGGTGGCCGACCTGATCAGCGAGGCGCGCAGCCTGCTGGCCGACTCGATCGGCGGTCTGCCGGTCGGCCTGCTCGGCCGCATGTACCGCGCCTTCCCGGAAGCCTTTGCCGAACGCGCCTGGGTGCCGGAAATCCTCAACCACCTCAGCCGCACCGGCGGCCGCGCGGTCGCTGAGATCGCCGCCGTGCTCGACGCCAATGACGAGCTCGACGTGCTCGCGGAATTCCTCAAGAAATCCGTCCGCAACCGCAACCTGACGACGGACCTGCTGATCTGGATCTGCAAGGAGCGCAAGGGCTTGGCCGAGTCGGTCTTCGACATCGACCTCGCCAACGCCATCCTCGACTCGCTCGAGCACGATCACGTCCAGGGCGGACCCAAGCGCGCGGGACGCCTGAGCGACCTGCTGTCCGACGACAAGACCCTCATCCACGAACTCGTCATCGAAACCGAGGAGGACGAGGTGAAGCGTTTTGCCAAGCGCATTCTTGCCACGGCCGCCTTCGACGAACTGACCCGGCGTTCGCTCATGGCGCGCATCATCAAGGCGCGTCCGGAGATGGAGGCGCTCATGGCCGAAAACGCCGGTCCGCGCGAGGACAACAGCCTGATCGTCTCCTGGGAGAGCCTGGAGCGCAAGAAGCAGGAGCTGGAAGAACTCGTCAGCGTCAAGATTCCGCAGAACAAGCACGACATCCAGATTGCCCGCGCCGAGGGCGACCTGCGCGAGAACGGCGGCTACAAGGCGGCCCGCGAACAGCAGGCCGTGCTGCTGCGCCTGCAGAGCAAGATGGAGCGCGAACTGCGCCTGGCCCGCGGCACCGACTTTGCCAATGTGCCGGCCGACAAGGTGGGCATCGGCACCGTGGTCGAGTACGAGGCTCCCGGCAGCGGTCAGACCGAGACCTTGACCATCCTCGGCGCCTGGGATGGCGACGTGGAAAAGAACATCGTTTCCTACCTGTCCGAGATCGCCAAGGCCCTCATCGGCAAGGCCCCCGGCGACAGCGCTGAGATTCCCTCGGAAACCGGCGCCCTGCGCACGGTGAAGATCGTCTCGGTGCGCCCCTTCAACCCAGTCGCGGCCTGACGGCCGCTCAGCAGGCTGTTAGGGCCAGTCGCGCAGCAGTTTGTGCCCCTCGCGAAAGCGCGGGGCCAGCGCCAGGCTTTCCAGCAGGTGACGTTTGCCGCGCGCTGGATCGCCGGTGCGCAGCAGCACGGCCAACTGATAGTGATGCCGGGCCGCGCCGCCCGGATCAAGCCGGAGCAGGCGCTCGCGCGCAGCCACCGCCGCCGCAGTGTCGCCCGTGGCCTCGGCCGCCTCGGCCAGCGCACGCTGCGGACCGGGCAGGAAGGGGTTCAGGGCCAGCGACCGCGCCGCATTGAGACGCACGCCCGGCCAGTCGCCAGCCGCGGTGTCGTGATCGATCAACTCCTGAAAAATCGCCATGGCCGAGGGTTCGCCCGCCGCGATGCGCCGCAGCACCTCGCGTCGTTCATCCGTGCGGCCGAGCTTGTCGAGAATCAACGCCTGCCAGGCGTGGCCGCCCTCAGCACTGAAATCCTCTGGCAGCAACTGCGCCAGTTTCCCGGCCAGCACCAGCGCCTCGTCCCAGCGCTGGCCATCGAGATGACTGCGCAGGGCGAGGCGCAGGGCCCAGAGATTGTCGGGATGCTTGTCCCGGTAGGCGGCCAGTGAGTCGGCATCAAGCGGATTGACCTCCTCCGGCCCGGGCTTGCTCCAGTCGGCCCCGGACCCGAAGGCGCGGGCCAGTCCCTTGAGATGCCGGTCAAAATCCTTTTCCAGCGCCTCCATCGGCTCGGTGTGGGCGGCGATCGCCTCGTTGACGCGTCGCCCCGCCGCCAGGTCGGCGAGCACGCCGCGCAGGGCCTGCTGGCCAAAGCGTTCGACCAGATAGCCGACCACCAGGCTCGACTGATAGTAGGCAAAGGACAGGTGCTCGGGGCTCGGCGGATTGAGGACAGCGGCGCTGAGCTGGCTGACCGGCAGGGCGGCGTCTTCCTCGAGGATGAAGCGACGGAAATCCGCATTCATGCGCATGCCCCAGGCGGGGTCGCGCAGGCTTTCCTCGTGCACGCTGATGCCCTCGCTCAGCCAGCGCGGCATCCTGTTGCGGGTCAGGCTGAGGGTGACGACGTGGCAGTACTCATGCCAGAGCGTGGCCTCCCAGTTGTTGCGACCGTGCGCCAGGCTGCCCGGGCTGTTCATGGTGATGACCGTGCCAAAGCAAACGCCGAGCAGGCCCTGGCCGCCGAGGCTGCCAAAGGTGCGGATGGCAAAGTCCTGCTGCGAATCGAAGAACTCGACGAGTACCGGCCGCTTCTGCTCCAAGCCATATTTGGCGCCGAGCCGGGCCTTGGCCTCGCGCAGCAGTTCCAGGGCGCGGCTGCCATAGACCGGCCAGTCGCGCGCCGGCATTTTCAGGACAAAGTCGTCGGCACGCTGGGTGACAAAGCCGCGCATCTGCGCCTCAAGCCGGCCGACGTTGTGGGCCTGGACATCGAAGGCATCCTCGGCGCGGATGGCGGCGGCGAGTTTCCAGGCCTCGTCCTCCTCGCCCAGGCGCAGCAGGTCGTGGCAGAGCTGCACCTTGGCGGGCAGGTAGCCGCTGTCGAAGGCGAGCGCGCGGCGCTGGTGCTCGGCGCCTTCGGCGAAGCGGTAGGCGCGCGACAGCACGCGGCCGATGACATGATCGACCGCCGGATTCTGCTCCCAGAGTTGCAGGCCGGATTCGCGGGCGCGGTTGAACTTGGCTTCATCGGCGGCGTTCAGACGGGCGATGGCGGCGCGCAGGGCCCAGGCCTCGGCATGGTTCTCGCGCAGGTCGAGCACCTTCTGGATCGCGCCCTCGGCATCGAGGTACTTCTCGGCGCGGATCAGGCTTTCCGCCCGCAGCAGCAGGGCGCCGGCATGAACGGGGTTGACCTCGAGCACGCGGTTGAGGTTCTCCGCCTCCTTTTCGCCATCGCTGCCGGCAAAGGCGCGCGCCAGGCCAAAGCGCAGGCCGGTGGTTTCGCCATGCGCCTTGAGCCCGGCCCGGAACACCTCGGCCGCCCGCTGCGGATCGTGCTTGGCCAGGGCCAGTTCGCCCTCAGCCAGCCAGGCGGCCTCCAGCTTGGCGTCCTGCTTTTGAGCGACCTGATAATACTGGCCAATGACCTTGCGCGGATCAGCCCCAAGCGCGAGCGCGGCCTTGCCGAGCACCACCCAGTCGGCCGCACTGCGCGCCTTGGCGGGCTTGGCGCGCGCCGCCGCATCGATGTCGCGCAGGGCCTGGTCGGCGAGATCGCGCCGACCGAGGCGCAGGGCGTTGTCGTGCTGGAGCCACAGCAGTTCGAGATCGCCGGGAAAGGTCTTTATCGCCAACTGCACCGCGTCGCGCGCCTCGACCTCGCGTCCCAGTTCCATGAGGGCGCGCACGCGCAGGCGACGCCAGTCGGGCGCTTTCAAACCGCGCTCGACAGCGGCTTCGCAGATGCGCGCGCAGAGTTCGTAGTCGCCGGTCTCCAGCAGGTGGGCGACCGGCCCCAGGTTGCGTTCCTCGAAGAGCTGCTCGAGGTCGAGTTGCTGGCCGGCGCCGGGGCGGGGCAGGACCAGGAGCAGACCGGCCAGAAGCGGAAGAAGGCGGCGCGTCATCCTCCATCCAACGCGGCAGCGGGGGCGATTGTCGCGCAAAAACTGCGGGCACAAATCCCTGATGACTCACCCGCGACCGCGCCGTATTGGAAGTTCGCATGATCCGCTCCCTCCTCCTGGTCCTCGGTCTGGCCGTTTCACTGGCCGCTGCGCCGCCGGCGCAGAAACGCCTGCTGTTCCTTGGCGACAGCATCACCTACGGCGGCACTTATGTGCAGATCGTCGAGGCGGCGCTCATCGCCGAGCATCCAGACACGGTCTGGGAGGTGCTCAACCTCGGGTTGTCGAGCGAGACCGTTTCGGGCCTCTCGGAAGAGGGGCATGCCAACGGCCAGTTCCCGCGCCCCGACCTGCATGAGCGGCTCGACCGCGTGCTCGCCGCGGTGAAACCGGACTTGGTCATCGCCTGCTACGGCATGAACGACGGCATCTACCACCCGCTCGACGAGGCGCGCACCCGCGCCCACCGCGAGGGCCTGCTCAAGCTGCGCGCCAAGGTCGCCGCCGCCGGCGCGGAGATCCTGCACCTGACCCCGCCGGTGTTCGATCCGTTGCCGATCGCCGAGCGCGTGCTGCCGGCCGGTCTCGACGCCTATCCCAAGCCCTACGCCGGCTACGACGAGGTGCTCGCCGCCTACGCGCGCTGGCTGCTCGAGCAGAAAGCCCAGGGCTGGCGCGTGCTCGACGTTCATGGCGCCATGACCGCCGCTTTGGCCGGTCGCCGCAGCGCCGATCCCGGCTTCAGCTACGCCAAGGACGGCATCCATCCGAACACTGAGGGCCACCTGGTCATGGCGCGACCCCTGCTCGCCGAATGGGGGCTTAAGGTCGATGATGCTGGCCTGCCCGCGCATCCGAACGGCGCGGCGATCTTTGAGCAGGTGAAACAGAAGCAGCTGCTGCTGCGCGATGCCTGGCTGACGGCCACGGGGCACAAGCGTCCCGGGGTGAAAGCTGGCCTGCCGCTCGCGGAAGCGCAGGCGAAGGCGGCGGTCTTCGATGCCGAGGCCCGACGCCTGGCGCGCGGGCAGGCCGGCGGGTTTCCCGGCAAGGTCAGCGACTGGCACGGTTACGCCCGCCACGACTTCGAGGTGAATGGTCAGCCGGCGACCGTAGTCGTGCCGAAGCAGGTCGCCCCGGGCCGGCCCTGGGTCTGGCACGGCGAGTTCTTCGGCCACAAACCGGCGCCCGACATCGCCCTGCTCGGGCGCGGCTTCCACATCGCCTACCTGAAGGTGCCCGACCTGCTCGGTTCACCGAAGGCAGTGCAGCATTGGAATGGCTTCCATCGCGAACTGACCGGTCGCTACGGCCTCGCTGCCAAACCGGCCCTGGTCGGCCTGAGCCGCGGTGGCCTGTACTGCTACAACTGGGCCATCGCCAACCCGGACAAGGTCGCCTGCATCTATGCCGACGCCCCGGTCTGCGATTTCAAGAGCTGGCCCGGTGGCAAGGGCAAGGGCAGGGGAGACCCGAAGAACTGGGCGCGCGTGCTCGACCTCTGGGGCTTTGCCGACGAGGCCGCGGCGCTGGCGGCGAAGGTGAATCCGGTCGATCACCTGGCACCGCTGGCAAAGGCCGGTGTGCCGCTGCTGCATGTTTATGGCGATGCCGATGATGTGGTGCCCTGGGAGGAAAACACCGGCCTCATCGCCGAACGCTACCGCGCCCTCGGCGGCGACATCACCCTGATCGCCAAACCCGGGGTCGGTCACCACCCGCACGGCCTTGACGACAGCACGCCCATTGTCGAGTTCATCGCCCGTCACGCCGGCCGCTGAGGATGCCGCCATGCAACACCGCCTGCTCGATGTCACCCAGGTGCTCGCCACGCTCGATCGCGACGGCGAGCCCTACGAGGTCTGTGTCGAGGCCGAAGCCGAGCACGATCGCGCCGCTCAGTTCCTGACCGTGCGGCTCAGCGCTTTTCTGCGCGCGGAGCGACAGGATCACATCGGCGAGACGCATCAGCCCGACTGGCTGCCTGCGGCGGAAACGGTCACCGAACACGTCGGGGCCGAGGAGGCGCATGCGCTGGCCAGCGACATCTTTGCCAGTTGGAAACGCCGGGTCGCGGCGGGGCTGCCGTCCTGAATTCTTCGGTTGCGTGTCGGCTTCGACGCTCCATTCAATTTTCTCCCCCCCGCATGTCCTTCCTCCAGCGCCATCGCCGCAGCCTCTGCCTGCTTGCCCTGCTGCAAGTGCTGGTCGGACCGGCCGTGCTCGGCTTGCTGCTGCTCGCCGGCGGCCTGGCCGAAGGTGATGACGTGCTGGAGCGCCGCGTCGTCGCCGCGCTCGTGCGATTGGAGGTCGCCGGTCTGCCGGTGGCCGCTGCGGATGAGCAAGGCCTGCCGACCGAGCCTCGCCCGCTTCCGGCAGTGCCGGTCAAGGTGAAGAAGGACCTGTCCTGGACCCTCGCTGAGCTGACACCGCTGCGTGTGCATCCTCCGGTTGCCGTGACCCTCGGTCGCGCTGGCCAGCATGATCCGCCGCCGCCGCGCCTCGGTCAGGCACCGCCCCTGCCGCCACCGCGGCTGAGTTGAAGACCTGCGCTCCGCCAACGCGGTGCGCTCCTCCCTGCTGTCGCGACCGAACCGGTCGCGCGGCACGTCGCCCGATGGGCGGCGTCTCCCTGTCTTCCACTCGTTTGCCCCCATGACTTTGTTTCGCTTCGGCACCCTGGCGCTTGTCGCCGCCCCACTCCTTGCTCAACAA
>JAEYYS010000486.1 GCA_023428335.1 Verrucomicrobiota bacterium
CCCCCCTGCCCGCCGCGACCGGACCCCCGGGCGCGCTTTTTTGTGCCTCTTTCAGGAGGGCACGGCGACCGGTGCAACCTTCCACACCCGGGTGGCATACTCAAGGATGGTGCGATCGCTGCTGAACTTGCCCATGCGCGCGGTGTTGAGAATGGCCATGCGCAGCCAGTGATCGGGATCACGATAAGCAGCGTCGGCGCGCCCCTGAGCCTCGTGGTAGCTGGCGAAATCGGCCAGGCACAAATAGGGGTCGCCGTGGTCGAGCAGACTCTGGCGCAGCGGTGCGAAATCCGACGCGCTGCCGGTGAAGTAATCGCTGCCGATCCAGTCGATGACATCGCGCAGGCGCTCATCCGCCCAGTAGTAGTCCCAGGGATTGTAGCCGCGCGCGCGCAACTCAGCGACCTGTTCGACGGTGAGACCGAAGATGAAGATGTTGTCGTCGCCCACCTCCTCCGCGATCTCGACGTTGGCGCCGTCGAGCGTGCCGATGGTGAGGGCGCCGTTGAGGGCGAGCTTCATGTTGCCGGTGCCGGAAGCCTCCTTGCCGGCGGTGGAAATCTGCTCGGAGAGATCGGCGGCGGGAATGATCTTCTCCGCCAGCGAGACGCCGTAGTTGGGCAGGAACACGACCTTGAGCTTGTCGCGCACGCGCGGGTCGGAGTTGATGCGGGCGGCAACGGCATTGATGGCGTGGATGATCGTCTTGGCGAGGTGGTAGCCGGGTGCCGCCTTGGCGCCGAAGATGAAGACCCGCGGATGGAAGACCGCGCCGGGGTTGTCGAGAATCTCGCGGTACAGGCTGACGATGTGCAGCAGGTTGAGGTGCTGGCGCTTGTACTCATGCAGGCGCTTGATCTGCACGTCGAAGAGCGCGTCCGGACTGACGTGCACCCCGCAGGTCTCCTGGATCAGGCGCGCAAGCTCAACCTTGTGGCCGCGCTTGACGGCGCGGTAGCGCTCACGGAAGCCGGCATCCTCAGCAAAGGGTTCCAGTTCGCGCAGGCGCATGGCGTCCTTGCGCCAACCGCTGCCGATCGCCTCGGTGACAAGTTCCGCGAGCTGCGGATTGCAGACATCGAGCCAGCGCCGGAAGGTGACGCCGTTGGTGAGGTTGAGAAAGCGCTCGGGGTAGATCTCGTGAAACTCTGGGAACAGGCGCTCGCAGAGCAGCTGGGTGTGCAGCGCGGCGACGCCGTTGGTGGCGTGGCTGCCGAGCACCGACAGATGGGCCATGCGCACGTACTTGCCGCCGCGCTCCTCAATGAGCGAGAGGGCGCGTTGCTTCTCCAGGTCGCCCGGCCAGCGCGGCTCGACCTCGTTCTGCAGGAACTGGTGGTTGATGCGGTAGATGATCTGCAGGTGGCGCGGCAGCACGCGCTCGAACAACGCCACACTCCACATCTCCAGCGCCTCGGGCAGCAGGGTGTGGTTGGTGTAGGAAAAGGTGCGCTGACAGATGTCCCAGGCCTGTTCCCAGGGCAGGTGCTCCTCATCGACCAGAATGCGCATCAACTCGGGGATGGCGACGGCGGGATGGGTGTCGTTGAGCTGGATCGCTGCCTTGGCGGGAAATTCGCTCCACGGCAGGGTGTACCCATGCTTGAAACGACGGACGATGTCGGCCAGCGAACAGGCCACAAAGAAATACTGCTGCACCAGGCGCAGTTCCTTGCCGCTCTCGGTGGCATCGTTCGGATAGAGCACCTTGGACACCGTCTCGGCGAGCACCTTCTCGCGCAGCGCCTCGACATAGCTGCCCTCGTTGAAGATCTTGAAGTTGAAGTCCTCGTCGGCCTGCGCCTGCCAGAGACGCAGGACGTTGACCGTCTGACTGTCGTAACCGACCACGGGCACATCCCAGGGCAGGCCGAGCAGGCACTTGGTGTCGACCCACTCCTGGCGCGGATGCCCGTGATCGTCGAACTTCTGCACCACGCGTCCGTACAGATGAACGGTCTGCCGGTAACTCGGGCGGGCGATTTTCCACGGGCTGCCATCGCGCATCCAGGCGTCGGGATGCTCGACCTGACGGCCCTCGACAAACTCCTGGCGGAACAGGCCAAACTCGTAGTGGATGCCGTAGCCGATGGCCGGCAGGTTGAGCGTGCTCAGCGAGTCCATGAAGCAGGCGGCGAGCCGGCCGAGACCGCCGTTGCCAAGCCCCATGTCGGGTTCCTTTGCCAGAATAACATCGAGATCCTTGCCGAGCTCGGCCAGCGCCTGGTTGGCGGCGTCGTAGAGACCGGAATTGCGCAGGTTGTTTTCCAGCAGCCGGCCCATGAGGTATTCGAGCGACAGGTAGTGCACGCGCCGCACACCCTCCTGGCGGTGGAAGGTGCGCGACTTGGTGGCATGCTCCATGACGCGGTCACGCACGGCCAGGCAGGTGGCCACCCACCAGTCGTTCTCGCTCGCCGTGGAGACATGGGCGCCGAGGGTGAAGCGCAGGTGGTTGAGCACCGAGGTTTTGACGTTCTCCGGGCTGTTGCCGAGTTCGCAGGGGACGGGAATCATGGGAAAGAAAAGGGGTTGGCGGGCTCAGCCCTCGGCGGGTCCGGCGGCGGCCCACTTGGGCAGTTCGCTCGGGGCGATCACCAGGGTGATCTCGCCCTTGGGCGGCTTGGTTTGATAGTGGGAAAGCACGTTCCGGGCCGGGCCGCGACGGAATTCCTCGAACTTCTTCGTCAGTTCGCGAGCCACGACAACGCGGCGCTCCGGCTCCGCCTCGGCGATCAGCGCCAGGGTGTCGACCAGGCGGTAGGGGCTTTCGAAATAGACACTGGGGCAGGCGCGCGCGCGCGCCGCCTCCAACTCGCGGGCGCGCTGGCCCTTCTTGTGCGGCAGGAAGCCGCCGAAATAAAAGGGGGTCACCGGCAGGCCGGAAGCGGCCAGCGCGGCGAGCACGGCGCTTGGGCCGGGCA
>JAEYYS010000014.1 GCA_023428335.1 Verrucomicrobiota bacterium
CTCTGGGACAGAGCGCCCTACCGACCTGAGCCCCACCTGGCGGCCAAGCCCGAACGAACCACGGGCCCGCCCTGGCAGAGCGAGCCCGTGGCACGACGATCCGGTGGTCTGGCAAGCCGGCCTCAGAGGGCGGCGATGCGGCGGCAGACTTCCTCGACGTTGGCGCGGCTGTTGAAGGCGCTGATGCGGAAGTAACCTTCGCCGGCGCTGCCGAAGCCGCTGCCGGGGGTGATGACGACGTTGGCCTCGTTCAGCATCTTGTCGAACATCTGCCAGCTGGTCAGGCCGGCCGGGCAGCCGACCCAAACGTAGGGGGCGTTGACGCCGCCGTAGACGGACAGACCGGCCTTCTGGCAGGCTTCGACGAGCAGGGCGGCGTTGCCCATGTAGTGCTCGATAAGTTCGGCGACCTGGGCCTTGCCCTCGGGGCTGTAGACGGCCTCGGCACCGCGCTGGACGATGTAGCTGACGCCGTTGAACTTGGTGCTGTGGCGACGGCTCCAGAGTGGGTGGATGGCCTGCTGGCTGCCGTCCTTCTTGCGGCCCATGAGGCCCTTGGGGATGACGACAACGGCGCAGCGCACGCCGGTGAAGCCGCCGTTCTTCGAGAAGCTGCGGAACTCAATGGCGCAGTCGCGCGCGCCCTCGATTTCGAAGATCGAGCGCGGCACGTCGGGGTCGCGGATGAAGGCCTCGTAGGCGGCGTCGTAAAGCAGGATCGTGCCGTTGGCGCGGGCGTAGGCGACCCAGGCCTCAAGCTGGGCACGGGTGGCGGTGGCACCGGTCGGGTTGTTCGGGTAGCAGAGGTAGGCGAGATCGACCGGCTCATCGGGGATGGCCGGGACGAAACCGTTTTCCGGGGTGCACTTCAGGTAATGCAGGCCGGCGTAGGCGCCGTTTTCATCGGCTTCGCTGGTGTTGCCGGCCATGACGTTGGTGTCGACGTAGACCGGGTAGACCGGGTCGGTGATGGCGATCTTGTTGCCGGCGCCGAAGATGTCGAGGATGTTGCCGGTGTCGCACTTGCTGCCGTCGGAGATGAAGATCTCGTCGGCATCGACCTGAATGCCGCGCGCCTGGTAATCGTGCTGGGCGATGGCATTGCGCAGGAAGTCGTAGCCCTGCTCGGGGCCGTAGCCGCGGAAGCTGTTGCGGTCGCCCATCTCGTCGACGGCCTTGTGCATGGCCTCGCGCACGGCGGGCGGCAGGGCCTCGGTGACGTCGCCAATGCCGCAGCGGATCAGGCGCTTGGCGGCCTCCGGGTTGGCCTCGGTGAAGGCTTTGACGCGGCGGGCGATTTCTGGGAACAGGTAGCCGGCTTTGAGCTTGAGGAAGTTTTCGTTGATGTAGGCCATGGCGGGAAAAGAGGTCCGGCAGTCTGGCGAGCCGGCGCCGGGATGCAAGGGGCGGGCGCCGGTTTGGCGGGGCCGCCGCCAAGACCGGGCGCGCTTTTTTCATGGACGCCACCGCGAAAGCCCGCGACGCTTGGAACGTGACGACGCGTGTATTCTGGAGACGGATGCTGCTGGCAGCGGCGGCCCTCGGGCTGCTGATGGCTTGGCGCTGGTGGGAGCAGGCGAACCAGCCCGGGTTCGGCCCCGACTTTGCCAGCGGCAACGGCCGCATTGAGGCGACCGAAATCGACATCGCCACGAAGATCGCCGGCCGGGTGAGGGAAATCCTCGTCGAGGAGGGTGAATTCGTCACCGCGGGCCAGGTACTGGCGCGCATGCAGGTGGATGTGCTGGAAGCCCAGCGGCAGGAGGCACGCGCGCAGTTGCGCCAGGCCGGTCATGCGGTGGCCACCGCGCGCGCCCAGGTGGCAGCGCGGCAGAGCGACCAACTCGCCGCGGAGGCGGTGGTGGTGCAGCGCGAGAGCGAGCTGGAGGCGGCGGAAAAAAGGGCGGTGCGCTCGCGCACGCTCGTCGGTCAGCGGGCGGTGTCGACCCAGACCCTCGAAGATGACGAGGCGCGGGTGAAGAGCGCCGCGGCGGGGGTGGCAGCCGCCCAGGCCCAGGTGCAGGCGGCGAAGGCGGCCGTCGAAGCGGCGCAGGCGCAGGTGACCGGCGCGGAATCGCAGGGCGAGGCCGTGCAGGCGACGATTGCCCGCATCGAGGCCGACCTTGAGGACAGTGTCTTGAAGGCGCCACGCGCCGGCCGGGTGCAGTACAAGATCGCCCAGCCAGGCGAGGTGCTCGGGGTCGGCGGCAAGGTCCTCAACCTGGTCGATCTGGGCGACATCTACCTGACCTTTTTCCTGCCGGAAATCGCCGCCGGCCGGCTCGCCCTGGGTGCTGAGGCGCGGCTGGTGCTCGACGCCGCGCCGCAGTATGTCGTGCCGGCGCGCATCAGCTTTGTGGCGAGCGTCGCGCAGTTCACGCCGAAGACCGTCGAAACCCTGAGCGAGCGGCAGAAGCTGATGTTCCGGGTCAAGGCGCAAATCGACCGCGCCCTGCTGCAGAAGCACCTGCAGAAGGTGAAGACCGGCGTGCCGGGCGTGGCCTGGGTCAAGCTCGACGACGCCCTGCCTTGGCCGGATGAACTGACCGTCCAACTGCCGGAATGAATGCACCCGTGGCGAGCCTGAGCGGCGTCCGCCTGTACCATGGCCGGACCCGGGCGCTCGACGGCATTGATCTGGAACTGCCGACCGGTTCCCTCACCGGCCTGATCGGTCCGGACGGCGTCGGCAAATCCAGCCTGCTCGCCCTGCTGGCGGGCGCGCAGGCCGTGCAGGAAGGCCGCGTGCACGTGCTCGAGGGCGACATGGCCGACGCCGGCCACCGGCGCGCGGTGTGCACGCGCATCGCCTACATGCCGCAGGGCCTGGGACGGAATTTGTACGGCACGCTGTCGATCGAGGAGAACCTGCAGTTTTTCGGTCGCCTGTTCGGCCACGACCGCGCGGAGCGACGCCGGCGCATCGACGAACTCACCGAGCGCACCGGCCTGCGCGCCTTCCTCGACCGCCCCGTGCGCAAGCTCTCGGGCGGCATGAAGCAGAAGCTCGGCATCTGCTGCGCGCTCATCCTCGATCCCGACCTGCTGCTGCTCGATGAGCCGACCACCGGTGTCGATCCGCTGTCGCGCCGGCAGTTCTGGGAGCTGATCGACGGCATCCGCGCCGAGCGACCCGGCATGAGCGTCGTCGTGGCCACCGCCTACATGGGCGAGGCCGAGCGTGTTGACCGGCTGGTGGCGATGCATGCCGGGCG
>JAEYYS010000133.1 GCA_023428335.1 Verrucomicrobiota bacterium
GGCACAAATCGATCTGCCCAATCCCGATCACAGTCTCATTGCCGGGATCTACGCCACAGTGCTCCTGAAGGTTGACCGCCGCAACAACGCGCTCATCCTCCCCATGGAGGCGGTGACACGGGAAAAGAGCACGACCAGCGTTTATCTCATCACGGCGGAGAACAAGATCGAGTCGCGCAACATCCTCACCGGCACCGAATCCCCCACCCACATCGAGATCGTCGAAGGCTTGTCGGAAGGCGATCTTGTGATGGTCGGCAGCCGCGCACAGTTCCACCACGGCCAGAGCGTGAAGCCCAAATTGGTCGAACTGCCCACTCTCGACTCCAAATGAACCCGCCGATTCCCCTCGACACCTTGCACGCCCTGCAAGCCCTCGACACCTGCACGGTGGCAAACGCCATCGAAACCTTTAATGTGCGTCTGCGCAACGAAGGTTACGCTGACTCCAGGATCCACTGCTTCTCGGGTTGTGAATCACCCGTGGTTGGCCATGCCGTCACCTGCCGCATCCGCTGCTCCAGCCCGCCCATGACAGGGGGCGCGTACATCGATCGCACGGATTGGTGGGATCATATTCTTACCGTGCCCGGCCCGCGCATCGTTGTCATCGAAGACGTGGATGACCACCCTGGTGCAGGCGCATTCATTGGCGAAGTTCACGCTCGCATTCTGGAGTCACTTGGCTGCGTGGCGGCAGTGACCAACGGCTCCGTGCGGGATCTGCCTGCCATCATGCGCGGCAGCTTCAAGCTCTTCGCCAATCATGTCTCCGTCTCCCACGCCTACGTACATGTGGTGGAATACGGCACGCCGGTGAAAATCGGCGGATTGGAGGTACGGCCGGGAGATCTGCTGCATGCAGACTGCCACGGCGTACTCTCGGTGCCAGCCGCCATAGCCGCAGACATCCCCCAGGCGGCCGCCGCAATCATCGAGCGCGAGCGCAGGGTGCTGGAACTATGCGCAACGGGCGACATGTCTGTGGCAAAACTTCGCGATGCCGTGCACGGCGTTTTCAACTGAGCAAAAGCGGAGCCCAAGGAACACCCCATGACCCGCTTTGCCCTTCGTTATCCCTACTTCATCATTGTCTCCTGCCTGGCCACGCTTGTCGTCGGCTTGACCAGCCTTGTGCGCCTGCCGGTCGATCTCTTTCCCGAGATCAAAATGCCGGTTGTCGTTGTGGCGATGTTTTACCCGGGCATGCCGCCCGAACAGATCGAGCAGGATCTCACCGCCCGCATGGAGCGGTTTCTCACCTTGGCCAGCGGCATTGACCACATGGAATCGCGTTCGCTCCCGGGCGCGAGCCTGATCAAGGTGTATTTCCAACCCGGCACCAGCGCGGACTCAGCGGTCAGCACCATTGGCAACCTGGCAATGGCCGAGCTGCGCCGCCTCCCCCCCGGGACACTTCCCCATGTGGTTTTGAAATTCGACGCGTCCAGCCAGCCCGTCTGCCTCATCACCCTGAAGGGCGAAGGCATGAACGAGTCGCAACTCCGTGACGTCGGCCATTACAAGGTGCGCACGCAGGCCGCGGTCGTACCCGGCGCGGCACTACCGCAACCCATGGGTGGCCGCTACCGGCAGATCCAAGTTTATGTCGACCCCTTGAAGCTGGAGGCCCATCAGCTCAGCGTCATGGATGTGGTGAGATCCGTCAACGACTCCAACCTCATCCTGCCTGCCGGCGATGTCCGAATCGGCCCCTTCGACTACAACATCTACGCGAACACACAGGTCGACACCATCGAGGACATCAACCGAATCCCCCTCAAAACCGTGGGACAATCCTCGGTGCTCGTCGGCGACATTGGCGAGGCCAAGGACGCCTCCCAGGTTCAGTACAACCTGGTGCGCGTTGACGGTCAGCGCTCGGCCTACCAGCCGGTCATGCGGCAGGGCGGCGACTCCAACACCATCGCCATCGTGGATGGGGTGCGCGAGATTCTGCGCAACCTCGTGGATGTGCCCAAGCAGCTCGTCACCAACGTCGTTTTCGATCAATCCGTGTTTGTGAAAAAAGCCGTGGAGAACCTGCTGCACGAAGGCGGCATCGGCTTGGTTCTTACCGCCATTTTAATCCTCATCTTTCTCGGCTCCATGCGGGCCACCGTCGCGGTGTTCCTCTCCATCCCCCTCTCTGCCCTGGCCATGTTCATTGTGCTGGCGCTTGGCGGTGGCACGATCAACACCATGATTCTCGGCGGCCTCGCCCTGGGCTTCTCCCGCCTCATTGATGATTCCGTTGTCGTGCTGGAGAACATCTTCCGCCACATGGAGCACGGTGAAACGCCGGCCATTGCCGCCGAAAAGGGCGGTCGTGAAGTGGCGTTGCCCGTGCTGGCGGCCACCCTGACAACTTCCGTCGTTTTCTTCCCCGTCATCTTCCTTTCCGGCGCCAGCCGCTACCTGTTCATGGCGCTCGGCTCAGCCGTGGTGATCTCCATTCTGGCTTCCTATTTTGTGGCCATGACCGTGGTGCCGCTTTTCTGCGCCAAGTGGATCAAAAAGGTACATCCCCATGGCTCGCCTGAACAACGTGGCTTCAATGCATGGTTCAACCGCGGCTTTGCAGCGTTGCTCAACGCCTTTGAGCGAGTGCTGCGCACGGCCCTGAAAAGGCCGCCCCTCATCCTGCTCGCGCTTGCGATCGCCTGCGCAACCTCCGCGCTGCTGTTGCCGCAAATTGGCCTGGCCTACTTTCCGCGCACGGATGCCGGACAGTTCTTCATCAGCCTGAAGGCGCCCAGCGGAACCCGGCTCGAAGTGACGGAAAAGCTGGTTGCCCAGGTCGAGAACATCTGTCGTGACGTGGTGAAAAAGCAGGACCTTGGCGTCATCGTCTCCAACATCGGCATCACCGCCGACTTCTCTGCCATTTTCAATCCCAATACCGCCCAGCACACCGCCACCGTGCAAGTGAGCCTGCAGGAGCATCATCAAACGGGCAGTTACGAGTACATGCGCCTCGTGCGCGAGCGCATCCGGTCGGAGATGCCGCACGTCAGCGCTTTCTTCCAGTCCGGCGGACTTGTGGACGCCGTGCTCAACCTTGGCCGGCCCACTCCGATCGACATCCAAATCAGTGGCAGTGACCTCAAGGCTACACACAAGACCGCCTCCCAACTCGCCGCCAAAATCCGTGCGCTTCCAGGTGTCAGTGATGTGCTCGTGCCGCAGGACATGGATTACCCCGCCATTCGCATGGAGCTGGACCGCAAGCGCATTTCCGAATTGGGACTCACCCCCAAGGAGGTCACGCACAACGTCATCACCGCCCTCATGTCCAACGGCCTTATCGCCCCCACCTTTTGGGCCGACCCAAAGAGCGGCAACGACTACTACCTCACAGTTCAGTACCCCGAGCATCACATCAAGGACTTTGAAATGCTGCGCGCCATTCCCATTCGCGGACCCGGCATGGAAAAATCCGTGCGCCTCGACGCCGTGGCCTCCCTGGAGCCGATGACCGGTCCCACCGAAATCACGCACTACCAGATCCGGCGGGTGGTCAACGTCTTCGTCGCTCCGGACAGCGAAGATGTCAGCCTCGCCATGAAGGGCATCCAAAAAGTCATCGCCGAAACTGAGGTGCCCGAAGGGGCCCGCATCGACCTCCGCGGCAGTGTTGGCAACATGCACGACTCCTTCCGAACCTTCGGTTACGGGCTCATTCTCGCCATCGTTCTCGTCTATCTCATTCTCGTGGCCCAATTCCAGTCCTTCCTCGACCCCCTCCTCATTCTGCTCGCCATCCCCACGGGACTCATCGGCGTACTGCTCATGCTTTGGTCCACAGGCACCACGCTCAACGTCATGTCCCTGATGGGCGTGGTCATGATGATGGGGATTGTCGTCTCCAACAGCATCCTCATCGTCGAGTTCGCCCGTCACCTGCGCGCGGATGGCACCCCCCTGCATGAAGCCGTGATCACCGCCTGCCGCGTGCGGCTGCGCCCCATCCTGATGACTTCCTTGGCCACGCTCATCGGCCTCTCCCCCATGGCACTCGCCCTCGGCGCGGGCAGCGAGGCGTATGCACCGCTCGCTCGCGCCATCATCGGCGGACTTGGTGTCTCCGTCCTGCTCACCCTGTTCGTCGTGCCGGCGGCCTACCTCATCGCCTATCGCCGCAGCGAGCCCGCCCAACCTCTGCCCGCCGTTCCATGAAACGCCCCGCCCTGTTCCTTCTCAGTCTGCTCTCCGTCACCGCCCAGGCGGCCGAAAAACCGCGCCCGCTGACCCTCCAGGAGGCCCGCACCCTGGTGCTGGAGCGCCACCCCGGCATCCACGCCGCCCAGCTCACCGCGCGCGCCACCGGCGAAATCATCCGCCAGCACCGCGCGGCCTACCTGCCGCAACTGCAACTGCTCGGCGGCAGCGTCATCACCACCCAGGACGAGGGCGGCGTCAACATCGTCACCGACAGCCTGCAGATGCCCGGCGTCAACGACCGCGCCTCGGTGGGTTTCAGCGTCAGCCAGCTCATCACCGACTTCGGCCGCACTTCCAACCTCACCGCCAGCTCCAGACTGCGCGCCCTCGCGGAGGAACAGAACGCCCAGACCACCCGCGCCCAAATCCTGCTGGAAACCGATGCCGCCTGCCTCGGCATCCTGCAGGCTGCCGCCCTGCTCGATGTGGCCGAGCAAACCGTGAAAACCCGCACCGTGCTGCGCGACAACATCGTCTCCATGCAGAAAAGCGGCCTCAAGTCGAGCCTCGATGTCAGCTTCGCCGAGGTCAACCTTCAGGACGCGGAACTGCTGCTCTCCCGCGCCCGCAACGACCTGCTATCCGCCCAGACCAAGCTCGCCCGCCTGCTGCTCGACCCCGAAGGCACCAGCTACCGCATCAACGAGCCCGCCGCCCCGCCCTCGCTGCCCAAGGACGCCAGATCCCTCGTGGCCAAGGCCAGCGGCATGCGTCCCGAACTGGCCAGCCTGCGCCTCGCCCACGATGCCGCACAGCGCTTCGTTGAAGCCGAAAAGGCCCTCAGCCGCCCCCGCCTCTCCCTGCAGGGATCGGCCGGCGCCCTTCCCTGGAGGGACAAATCCATGGAGGAAAACTACGTCGCTGCGGGCATCCTGCTCTCCTGGCCGCTCAGCACCGGCGGCCTCAACAGCGCCAAGCAGCGCGAGGCCCAGTTGCGTGCCGAAGCCGCCGACCAGGCCCTCAAGAATGAGGAAGCCCGCGTCGCCCGCGATGTGCAGATCGCCTGGCTCAACGCCAGCAACGCGCTCGAACGCCTCGGCATCGCCAAAAACTTGCGCGAGCAATCCAGCCAGTCATACGCCCTTGCCGAAGCGCGCTTCCAGACAGGCAGCAGTGGCATTGTCGAACTCAGCCAGGCCCAACTCAATCTCACCGCCGCTGAAATTCGCCACACCACCACGCGCTACGAATACCTCCTGCACCGTTCGATCCTCGATTACGAAGCCGGCGCCATGCTTACCACAGCCACCGCCAAGCCCTGAACCGGCGGCAACACGCCCTTCCCCTGCGCAAAGACCGCCCCGGGCGGCGTTTACCTCGCCCATGTCCCAGCCCGCCAGCCTCCGCCGCGTGGTCGCCGCCAGTTTCATCGGCACGACGATCGAATGGTACGACTTTTTCCTCTATGGCACCGCGGCGGCGCTGGTTTTCGACCGGCTGTTCTTCCCGAACTTCGACCCCTTCGCCGCGAAGATGGCCGCCTTTGCCACCTTCGCGGTCGGCTTCTTCGCGCGCCCGCTCGGCGGCATCGTCTTCGGTCACTACGGCGACAAGGTCGGTCGCAAGGCCATGCTGGTCACCACCCTCATGCTCATGGGCGTGGCCACCGTGCTCATCGGCCTGCTGCCGACCTATGAACAGATCGGCGTGGCGGCGCCGGTGCTGCTCGTACTGCTGCGCTTTGTCCAGGGCTTCGGCGTCGGCGGCGAATGGGGCGGCGCCGTGCTCATGGCGGTCGAGCACGGCCATGAGGGCCGGCGCGGTTTCCACGCCAGCTGGGTGCAGGCCGGCGTGCCGGTCGGCCTGCTGCTCGCCAATGGCGTCTTCCACCTCGCCTCCTCGATGGAGGAGGCCGCTTTCCTGAGCTGGGGCTGGCGCATCCCCTTCCTGCTCGGAGTCCTGCTTCTCGGGGTCGGCCTGTTCATCCGTCTCGCCATCCTCGAAAGCCCGATTTTCGAACAGGCCAAGCAGCAGGCACCGCCGCCCAAGATCCCCATCCTCACCGTCCTGCGCGAGCACCCGCGCAACGTCGTCCTGGCCATGGGCGCACGCTTCGCCGAGAACGCCTTTTTCTACATCTTCACCGTGCTCGTGCTCAGCTACGGTTCCCAGCAACTCGGCCTCGGCAAACCCGACCTGCTCAACGCCGTCCTGGTCGGTTCGGCCGCCCAACTGGTCTTCATCCCCTGGTTCGGCGCCCTCTCCGACCGCCTGGGCCGCCGCCCGGTCTACCTCGGCGGCGCCCTCTTCCTCCTGCTCTTCGCCTTCCCCTTCTTCCAGCTCCTGGAAACCCGTCAGCCCGGCCTCGTCCTGCTCGCGGTGGTCATCGGCCTGATCGGTCACGCGGCCATGTACGGCCCGCAAGCCGCCTTCTTCTCCGAACTCTTCGGCACCCGCGTCCGTTACAGCGGCGCCTCGCTCGGTTACCAACTCGCCTCCCCCCTCGCCGGCGGTCTTGCCCCCCTCATCGCCACCGCCCTGCTCGAATGGAGCGGCGGCCAACCCTGGCCGGTCGCCCTCTACCTCTGCGCCATGGCCGTGATCACGCTGGTCTGTGTCTGGCTGGCCGAGGAAACCCATCGCAAGGACCTGCGCTAAATTTTGGGCTTGCGCTTTTTTGGATTACACCTGTAATCTAGGATTACAGGTGTAATTCTAGAAAATGCCCGCCGCCCCCCGCATCTCCGACGCCGAATGGACCGTGATGAACGTCCTCTGGACCCGCGGCCCCAGCACCCTCGCCGAGGTCGTGCGTGAACTGGAAGGCCGGCTGCACTGGAAGCCCCGCACCGTCCAGTCGCTGATCCGTCGCCTGGTCGACAAGGGCGCTCTCGCCGTCGACAGCTGCGGTCGCGAATTCCGCTACCTGCCGGCCGTCGAGCAGTCGCGCTGCCAGCTCGCCGAAAGCCGCAGTTTCCTCGACCGCGTCTTCAGCGGCCGACTGACCCCCTTCGTCGCCCACCTGATGGAGCGTCAGGAGATCTCCAAGGACGATCTCGCCGCCCTGCGCGAGATGCTCGACCAAGCCGAGAAGAAGCCGAAAAAATAAGCCGCCATGAACGCCGACGCCCTGCTCCACTGGCTCCAGCGCACCACCCTCGAGGCGAGTCTGCTCATCCTTGCCGTGCTCGGCCTGCGCCTCCTGCTCGGCCCCCGACTCAGTCCCGCCTGGCGCCTCGGGTTGTGGACGCTGGTCGGCCTGAAGCTGCTGCTGCCGGCCTGCATTCCGGCGGGGTTCGGCTTGGGGCTGCTGGGCAGGGGCTCGGTTGAACGGATTGACCGCATTGACAACGGGACCACCGTTCCCGCCGTCC
>JAEYYS010000159.1 GCA_023428335.1 Verrucomicrobiota bacterium
GCCCCGCACCCCCCATGATCCCCTGCCCCAGCCTGGCCAGCCCGGAAGGACGCGCCCGGCTGGCGGCGTTCTACCGAGCGCAGTTGGTCGACAACGTCCTGCCGTTCTGGCTGCGCCACGGCCTCGACGCCCAACACGACGGCATGCTCACCTGCCTCGACCGCGACGGCAGCCTGATCGACAGCGACAAGAGCATCTGGTTCCAGGGACGCGCCGCCTGGACCTATGCGACCTGCTTCAACACAATCGAACCGCGCCGCGAATGGTTTGATGCCGCCGGCTCCTGCCTGAGTTTCCTCGACCGCCACGGCTACGCCACCAATGGCAAGCTGTTCTTTACCGTCACCCGCGACGGCCACCCTCTGCGCATGCGGCGCTACGCCTTCAGCGAGGCCTTTGCCGCCATTGGTCACGCCGCCTATGCCCGTGCCAGCGGTGATCACCATTACCATGAGGCGGCGGTGCGCGACTTCGCCTCCTTCCTAAAGTTGTCCTTTGAACCCGGTGCCATGACGCCCAAGGTCAACGCCGACACCCGGCCCATGATCGGCATCGGCGCACCCATGATCGGCATCGCCACCGCCCAGGAACTGCGCGCCAACCTCGGCCATGTCGAAGTCGCAGGCCGCAGCGCCACAGAGTGGATCGACCGCTTCATCTACGAGATTGAGCGACTCTTCTTCAAGCCCGAACTCGACGCCCTGATGGAGACCGTGGCGCCGGACGGCAGCCTGATCGACCACTTCGACGGCCGCTGCCTGAATCCCGGCCACGCCATTGAGTGCGCCTGGTTCATCCTGCAGGAGGGGCGGCTGCGCGGGGAAAGCAGTTACCAGCGCCTCGGCCTGCGCATCCTCGACGCCATGTGGCGACGTGGTTGGGACAGCGAGCACGGCGGCTTCTTTTACTACCGCGATGTCTTCCACAAGCCAGTCCAGGAGTACTGGCAGGACATGAAGTTCTGGTGGCCTCACTGCGAGGGCCTGATCGCCGCCGCCTTGGCGTACCAGGTCAGTGGCGAGGAAAGGTACGCCCGCCAGCATCAGGAGCTGCACGAGTGGAGCTTCCGGCATTTCCCGGATGCCGAGCACGGCGAGTGGTTCGGCTACCTGCACCGCGATGGCACTCCGTCGACCCGGCTCAAGGGCAGTCTCTGGAAGGGTCCCTTCCATCTGCCGCGCATGCTCTCCTACCTGGCGCAACTGCTCAAGGAACCGGCTCCGGTCCGTTGAAACAGCCCAACAGGCGGCTGAATGACTTCACCCCGGATTGTTCCGCACGTGAGGCGCCATGCGCTCAGAGCATCGTGTGCTCAAGCGCCTGCACTTCCTTCTTCACCAGCGCACCGACCCGGTGCTTGGCGAGGTAGACCTGGGCGGCGTTGATGCCCAGCGCCTCACTGGTCTTTTTCACGCCCCAGCCCTTCATCACGTAACAGTCGAAAATCTGGAACTGGCGGGGCGACACCTTGGCCTTGACCCGTTCGAGGGCGGCGGCGGTGATGTTGTCGCGCCACTCGCGGTCCCAGATCTTTTCCAGCATGTTGTCCTTCTCGTTGGAAAGACGGTCGAGGGCGAGATTGCTGGTCTCCTCGCTGTCGGCATTGCCCTGGTCAGCCAGCGAGGGCTGGCGCTTGCGGGCACGGAAAACATCGAGCACGCGCCAGCGGGTCATCTGCAGCAGCCAGGCCTTGAACGAACCGGCACGGGGGTCGTACTGCCCCTTCTGCACCTGGCGGGCAATGGCGATGATGGTCTCCTGAATGACATCAAAGGCCTCCTCACGGGTCAGGCCTGCCTTGGTGGCAACGCTGTAGATGAGGCGCCAGTAGGTCTGGTAGAACTCGTTCCAAGTGCGCTGATCCTCCCAGTTGTTGAGACGCTCAATCAGGCTCTTGCGGGTTTTCTCCCACAGGCCTTTCTCTTTTTTGGCTTCTTCTGGAATGTCGGGCGTCTCCTCCATTTCTAAGGAACTATAGTCACCGCTTGTCCGCCCCTGTCAAACAGCGGATGCATGCCCCCGGGCCCCCGTGTGAAAAAGGTTTTTCTATCGCTTTTCCCATCTTTTCGAAGCCGTTGCCGGCTCACCGGTTGCGCGCCCGCCGCGGACGGTGCTAGTGTGCCGGCTCAACCCCTCCGGTCTGCCGGACCCCTGCTATGAAGATTCTCGTCACCGGCGGCGCCGGATTCATCGGCTCGCACACCGTCGAACGCCTGCTCCGCGACAGCGCCGGCGAGGTGACGGTGCTGGACAGTTTCAACGACTACTACAACCCGGCGATCAAGCGCCGCAACCTGGCCGCCGTCGCTGACCGTGTCACCCTGCGCGAGGGCGACCTCACCGACGCCGCCTTCGTCCGCGCCGTGTTTGAGGAAGGCCGCTTCGATGCCGTCATCCACCTCGCCGCCCGCGCCGGCGTCCGCCCCTCCATCGCCGAGCCCGAGCTCTACCTCGACACCAACATCAAGGGCACCTTTCACCTGCTCGACAACGCCCGCCGCACCGGCTGCCGGCACTTCGTCTTCGCCAGCAGTTCCTCGGTCTACGGCGTCAACACCAAGGTGCCGTTCAGCGAGGAGGATCCCATCCTGCAGACGATCAGTCCGTACGCGATGACCAAGATGGCCGGCGAGCAGATGTGCTCGAACTACAGCCATCTCTACGGCCTGCGCACGGTCTGCCTGCGCTTCTTCACGGTGTACGGCCCGCGCCAGCGGCCCGACCTGGCCATCTCGAAATTCACCCGCCTCATCGAGGACGGCCTGCCGATCGACAAGTACGGCGACGGCAGCACGGCGCGCGACTACACCTACATCGATGACATCGTCGAGGGGGTCGTCGGCGCCCTGAACCTGCGTACGGGCCCGCTCTGTGAGATCCTCAACCTCGGCGGCTCACAGACGGTGACGCTCAACGAACTCATCGCCACGATCGAAGCCGCGGTCGGCAAGCCGGCCCGCATCAACGCCCTGCCCGAGCAACCCGGCGACGTGCCACTCACCTCGGCCGATGTCAGCAAGGCCACCCGCCTGCTCGGCTTCCAACCGCGCACCCGCATCCATGAGGGCGTCGCCCGCTACGTCGAGTGGTTCCGCCAGATGCGCCGCGACGGCGTGGTGGTCTGCTGAGCCGGACAGCGCGTCGAAAAACCCGCCTCCCGGAGGGTGACTGTCAGAACTTCAGGCCAGCAGCGGACCACGCACCGGCTCGGCCAGCGCCGCCTGAACGTGGGCGACCAACTCCTCCGCCGCCACCTCGGTCTGCTCGCGGCTGACCAGGTTCTTCACCACCACGCGCGGGTATTCCGCGCCGAAGACCAGCGCCAGGCGGGCGTTCTGGTTCTCGGCCGCCTGAAACTGCTTGTTCACCTTCTGGGCCGACAGGCTGACATCCGTCTTCACACCGGCGCGACGCAGGGCCTGCAGGGCGGCCAAGGCGGGCGCTCGCTGCGCCTCGTCGGCCACCACCACGTAGGCGTCAACCCCTTGGGCGGCATTCAGGTAATCGGTCAGGCGCATCTGGGCCGCCGGCGTCTTCGCCAGCAGGATCCCAAGCACAACGTCGCCCATGGCAAAACCCGCCGCGGGCATGTCGACCGCGCCATCGCTGATGAGCGCGCACAGGCGGTCGTAGCGACCGCCCCCGGCCACCGCGCGCAGCCCGTGCCTGAGGTCGAAGACCTCGAACACGGTGCCGGTGTAATAGGCCAGACCGCGCACAATCGAGGCGTCGATCTGGACATACTGCCAGAGTCCGCGCGCGCTCAGGTCGGCGCGCAGCTCGGCGAAGGCCGGGTGCGTGTCATCGGTGCCAGTCATGAAGGCGCGCACCTCGTCGAACTGCAGGCCAATGGCGGCAAGCTTCGCCGCCGTTTCCTCGGGACGGGCGCGCTCGATCTTGTCGACGATCTGCAAAAAGGCCGGCGCGTGTTCGTCCGCCACACCCTTGTCGCGCAGGAACTGGTTCCAGATCTCACGGTTGCTCAGGCGGATGCGGAAGTCGCCGGGCTGCAGGCCGAAATCGAGCATCACCTCGATGGCCAGGGCGATCAGCTCGGCGTCGGCGCCGGGCGAGGCATCGCCGAGGATGTCGGCATTGAACTGGATGAACTCGCGGGTGCGCCCCTCCTGCGGCTCCTCGTAACGGAAGCAGGAACCGATCTCGAACCACTTCAGCGGCTTCTTGAAATCGCGCTGACGGGCGGTGGCCATGCGCGCCAGCGAAGGCGTCACCTCCGGCCGCAGGGCGATCTCGCGCCCGGCCTTGTCCTCGAAGCAAAACAACTGGCCGGTGATCTCGTCGCCGCTCTTTTTCCGATACAAATCGGTGCTCTCGATGACGGGAGCCTCGTACTCGACGAAGCCACAGCGGCGGGCGGCGGCGCGCCAGGTGTCGGTGACGTAGTTGCGTAGCGCGCACTCCCGGGGGAAGAAGTCGCGAAAGCCTTTGACGGTGCGGAAGGAGGCCATTAGAAGGGCCGGACTGATGCCCGCCACGCCTGCAAGTTCAACCGTTTTTCCCAATGCTGTCCGAGCTGTTTGTGCGTGACTTCCGCTGCTTCGCGGAAGGCCGGCTGCGGCCGCACCCGGAGCTGACGGTGCTGGTGGGGCGCAACGCCCAGGGCAAAACCTCCCTGCTGGAAGCTGCCTGCGTGCTGCTCCGGCTGCAGTCGCCGCGCACGACCCGCCGGACCGACCTCGTTCGCTTCGGCGCAGCGAACTGCCTGATCGAGGGCCACGTCGGCGAACACCGCCTGCGCTACGCCCAGAGCGAGCGCGTGCGCCGGCTGGCGGTCGATGGCGCGGTCTGCACGCGCTCGGCCGATTACCTCGCCCACAGCGGCCGCGTCGTCTGGATGGACCATCGCGACATGGGCCTGCTGCGCGGCGGCGCCGAACAGAGGCGGCGTTACCTCGACTTCACCGCCAGCCAGATCTTTGCCGATTACCTGCCCTCCCTGCGCGGTTACGAACGGGCGCTGCGCGGTCGCAACCACGTGCTCAAGCGCGATGCCGTCATCGCCTGGCGCCAGGCCGACGCCTTTGCCGGGGTGATGGACGGCTTTGCCCGCGTCCTGCGCGCGCGTCGCGCCGAGCTGACCGCCGCGCTGGCGCCCGAGGCCGAACGCGCGCACGCAGTGCTCAGCGACGGCTCCGAAACTGCCGCCGCGACCTATCAATGCGGCCAGGCGGGTGAGGATCTTGTCGCCCAGCTCGCCGCCCTGCGCACCGAGGAACAGCGCCAGCGCGTCACCCTGGCCGGCCCGCACCGCGATGACCTTGACCTGACACTCAACGGTCTCGATGCCTCAGCCTTCGCTTCCGAAGGTCAGCAGCGCAGCCTGGCGGTGGCCCTCAAGGTCGCCCAAGCGCGCGTGCTCGAGGCCACCTGCGGCGCACCGCCGCTGCTGCTTGTCGACGACGTCTTCGGTGAACTCGATGCCCACCGCCGCCGCGCCCTGCTGGCCCTG
Source organism: Verrucomicrobiota bacterium (assembly GCA_023428335.1). Taxonomy (GTDB): domain Bacteria; phylum Verrucomicrobiota; class Verrucomicrobiia; order Verrucomicrobiales; family Verrucomicrobiaceae; genus Prosthecobacter. The sequence continues at coordinate 5,471 of JAEYYS010000159.1, forward strand.
CTGCCGGCGGGCACCCAAAAGATCCTCACCACCACCAGCCTCGACTGGGCCCAAGCGGACGGCCTGCAGGGCGAGGTCTGGCGGGTCGAAGCCGCCAGCCTGCAGCCGGGCTGAGACGGACTCAGACCTGACCAAGATACACCGCACCAAGTGGCGGCAGATCGATGATGACGCTGTAGGGTCGGCCCTGCCAGGGCGTCTCGCCGGCGGGCAGAGGCAGCGGATTGACCATGCCGCTGCCAGCGTAGCCCGGGGCGTCGGTATTGAGCAGTTCCCGGTAGCTGCCGGGTTTGGCGACCCCGACCCGGTAACCCTTGCGCGGCACCGGCGTGGCGTTGACGACGACGTAGACCGCGCCACCGCGGCAATCGCGACGCACAAAGGCGAAGATGCTGTGGTCGGCATCGCCGGCATCGAGCCAGTCGAAGCCTGCCGCCTCATGATCAAGTTCATGCAGGGCCGGCACCGTCTGGTACAGCCAGTTGAGATCCTGAACCAGCTTCTGCGCCGCGGCATGCTCCTCGCCAAGAAAAAGATGCCAGTCGAGGCTGCGCGCATGGTTCCACTCATTCCACTGGGCGAACTCGCCGCCCATGAAGAGCAGCTTCTTGCCGGGGTGAGCCCACATCCAGGCGGAGAACAGGCGCAGGTTGGCGAATTTCTGCCAGCGGTCACCCGGCATCTTGTTGATCAGGCTGCCCTTGCCGTGCACGACCTCGTCGTGGCTGAGCACGAGGATGAAATTCTCGTCGTAGGCATAGAGCATCGAGAAAGTGGCCTCGCCGTGATGGTACTTCCGATGCACCGGCTCCTCCTGCATGTAGTGCAGGCTGTCGTTCATCCAGCCCATGTTCCACTTGAAACCGAAACCCAGACCGCCGGCATCAGCCGGTTTCGACACCCCCGGCCAGGCGGTACTTTCCTCGGCAATGATCGTGGTGCCGGGATGCTTGGCATAGCAGACGCGGTTGAGCTCGCGCAGGAAATCGATCGCCTCCAGGTTCTCGCGACCGCCAAACTTGTTCGGCACCCAGGCCCAGGGCTTGCGCGAGTAGTCGAGGTAGAGCATCGACGCCACCGCGTCGACCCGCAGGCCGTCGATGTGAAACTGCTCCAGCCAGAACAGGGCGTTGGCGAGCAGGAAGTTCTTCACCTCGGCCCGGCCATAGTTGAAGATGAGCGTGCCCCAGTCCTGGTGCTCGCCCTGGCGTGGATCGGCGTGCTCGTAGAGGGCGGTGCCGTCGAACTGGGCGAGTCCGTGCGCGTCCTTGGGAAAGTGCCCGGGCACCCAGTCGAGAATGACCCCCAAACCGGCCTGGTGGCAGCGATCGACAAACTGGCGAAACTCATCGGGATTGCCAAAGCGGCTGGTCGGGGCAAAGTAGCCGGTGATTTGGTAGCCCCAGGAGCCGTCAAAGGGATGCTCGGCGACCGGCATCAGCTCGATGTGGGTGAAGTTGAGCGACTTCACGTAGGGGATGAGGTCGTCGGCCAACTCCAGGTAGGACTTCGGCCGGTTGCCCTGCTCCGGGATGCGCTTCCAGGAACCGAGATGCACCTCATAAACGCTCATCGGCGCGCGGTAAAGATCCTGGCGCGCGCGCCGCTCCATCCATTCCTGGTCGCTCCAGCGATAACGATCCAAATCAAAGACCAGGCTGGCCGTCTGCAAACCGTGCTGGCCGAAGAAGGCGAAGGGGTCGGACTTGACCAGCACATGACCCTCGGCGCTGAGGATCTCGAACTTGTAATGGCTGAGTTCACGGATGCCGGGCAGAAAGATCTCCCAGACACCGCCCTCAATGCGCAGACGCATGGGGTTCACCCGCCCATCCCAGTCATTGAAGTCGCCAACTACCGAGACGCGTTGGGCATTGGGGGCCCAAACCACAAACTGCACGCCACTGACGCCGTCGATCGTACGCAACCTCGCGCCCAAACAGTCCCAGAGCCGCTGGTGGGTGCCCTCGCGAAAGTAGTAAATGTCCTGATCGCCAAGAAGTGGCCCGAAGGAATAGGGATCGGCGATGCGGGTGACACGGCCGTCATAGCCGACCACCTCCAGATCGTAGGCCTGGTATTCCGGCAAGTCGGCGGCGAAGATGCCGTGGTGATGCTCGCGCCGCATCGGCCAAGCGCCGCCACCCTCGCGTGCCAGCACACGCAGCGCATGGGCCTTGGGCTGGAAGGCGCGCACCGTCACGCCGCCGCCAGGGTGCTGCTGCGGTCCAAGGAAGCCGAAGGGGTTGCCGTGGCGGGCTTCCAGGAGGGCGAGGGCGTCAGCGGAGAAACCGGGGTCGTCGTTCAGGCTCATGAATGGGGTGCAAGTAGCAGAGGCTCAAGATGTTCCAAGCAGATTTTCGCCAACTCATGGTCGCGCAGCAGCAGCTTGCGCGCCCGTCCAGCCGGGTCGGCCCGCCACCAATGCACGATTCGTGCCGAAACCGCGACCGGGTCCGCCGCAGGATCAAAAAACTGCGCCAAGCCCCCCAGCACCTCGCGATGCACCGGCAGGTCGGAACACCAAACCGGCAACCGGTGCGCGGCCGCCTCGAGCAGCGGCAGGCCGAACCCTTCGCCCGTGCTGGGAAAAAACAGGGCATCGGCCAACTGATACAAACCGCGGACTTCCGCCTCGTCGAGCGGCGCCTGCTCGCCCAGAAACACCGCCGCCTGCCCCAAGCCCTCCGCCTCACGCAGGGCGCGCAACTCGGCCAGGTAACGAACCCCATCGGCCTGGTGGGGGTCAGGCGCGCCAGTGACCGCGTAGGCAGCATCGAGACCGGCACGCCGCAGGGCGGCGGTGACACGCAGGCCGAACTCGATGTTCTTGCGCCGGATCAGCCGTGCCGGATGCGCCAGCACCAATTCGTGGTCCCAGAGCCGCAGGGCGGCGAGACGCGCCGACACCCCCAGCACGGCTGCCAGGTCGATGCCGTTGGCAATCACCCGCACCGCCCCGGCCGGCAGACCGGTCGCCCGCAAATAATCGCGCTGGCGCGCCGCCGACACCGCCACATGGCAGGCCGCCGGCACCGGTTCGCTCCAGCCGAGCGCCGCGTACTGCGGGTTCACCGCGGCGACATCGTGCACCCAGTTGATCCAGCGCAGCTGCGGATGCGCCGCGGCCTGGGCGGTCAGTTCGCGGGTCCACTCCAGGTCAAAGGGCATGGTGAAGACGTTGTGCACCAGCACGGCACCGGCAGCAGGCTCCGCCAGCCAGGCGCGAAAACGCGCACGATCCTGCCGACTGAACAAGGTCACCTCGTGACCGAGCGCGGCCAGCGCCCGCGCCTGGTCGCCGACCAGTCGTTCCACCCCGCCGATGACCGGCGGCAGGGTGTAGTGGAGCAGGGCGACGCGCATCCGGTCACCTTGGCGTGCAGCGCCGCGGCGGCAAAAGAAAAAGGCCGTCAACAATGCGCAGTTGCGCTTGCGGCGGCCGCTGCTCTCGTCCAGCCTCACGCGCCCTTTCCAACCCGATCCAAGCCATGAGCAAGAATCCCGCGAAAAAACTCCTCAACGACCCCCTCAAGTGCGCCGACGAACTTTTCGAAGGCCTCGTGCTCGCCTATGACGGCAAGGCCCGCCGGGTCGGCAAACGCTCGATCGTCATGAACGACCTGCGCCCAAATGCCCCCGCCCTGCTCATCGGCGGCGGCGCCGGCCACGAACCGATCTACCACGGCCTGGTCGGCAAGGGCATGGGCGACGGCGCCGCCGTCGGCGACATCTTTGCCGCGCCACCCCCCGACATCGTGCTGGAGGCGACCCAGGCCGTGAACCGCGGCAAGGGCGTGCTCTATCTCTACGGCAACTACGCCGGCGATGTCATGAACTTCGACATCGGCGCCGAACTCGCCGAGGAAGAGGGCATTGAGGTGAAGACCGTCATCATCAACGACGATGTCTGCTCGGCGCCACCCAGCGAAAAGGCCAAGCGCCGCGGCATCGCCGGTCTCGTGCCGGTGGTCAAACTCGCCGGCGCCGCCGCCAGCCAGGTCGACAGCCTCGACGAACTCGCCCGCCTCGCGCAGAAGGCGGTCGACATGACCCGCACCGTCGGCGTCTCGACCCGGCCCGGCTCCATCCCCGCCACGGGTGAACCGACCTTTGAACTGCCCGACGAACTCATCGGCCTGGGCATGGGCATCCACGGCGAAAAGGGCGTTGGCCTGATCCCGATGTGCACGGCCGACGAACTGGCGGCCAAGATCCTCGACCTGCTGTTCGCCGACGACCTGGAATTGAACGCCGGCGATGAAATCGTCTTCTTCGTCAACAGCCTCGGCAGCACCCACCTCATGGAACTGCTCATCCTGCTGCGCGCCGCCCGCACAATCCTCGAAGCCCGCGGCCTGAAGGTGCACCAGACGATCTGCGACAACATCGTCACCTGCCAGGAAATGGCCGGTGTCAGCTTCAGCATCACCAAGCTCGATGCCGAACTCAAGCAACTCTGGGACCTGCCCTGCGAAAGCCTCGGCTACACCAAGCTCTGATCCAGGCGATCCAAGCCCCAAAAAATCAGCACGGGCGGAACCGCAGGGTTCCGCCCGTTGTGTTGGGGGTGACTGAGGACTTGGCAGCGCGGCAGAAGTGAGACGGGCTGACGCCCGCCTCGGCCTCACTTGACCAGCTTGTCCTCGGTCTTGGCCGTGGTGGGCTGCTTGCCGGTGAGTTCCAGGTAGTCGCGCAGAATGTGAATGGCCTCCAGCTTGGTGGGCTCCAGGCCGTAGGGGAACTTCGAGGCGTCGGAGTCGCCTTCCTCGCCCTCACTCTTGGCAGCCATCTTCATGCCCGTGCTCTGCTCGCGGGTGAAGGCCGACTCGGGCACGAGTTCGGGCGCGTTGACGTTGTCGAGGGTCAGGTGATAGACCTTGAAGCTGTCGTCCTTGAGGCGTTCAGCGACCTGCTTGGCGCGTTCGGCACGCTCCTGTTCCTGCTTCTCACGCCGCGCCTCGTTTTCGTCGGCCTCCTGCTGGCGCTTGGCGAGGTTGATGACGACCGTGTTGCGCTCGATGCGCTCCTTCAGGCGCGCCGATTCCTCGCGAATGTACTTGAACTCGGGATTGGTGTCGAGGCGGGCCGCCAGGCGGCTGGCCAGCTCCTGAATGGGCAGCGGCTGCGGCGAAACGAGATTGTAGTTGCGCGCCGGGATGGTGTCGTAGGGCAGCGGGTTGTCCGTGGCCGACTCACCGATGTCGAGCACGTCGCGGATCGACGGCAGCACGAGGTCGGGTTCGACGCCCTTGAGCTGGGTGGAGCCACCGGCGATGCGGTAGAACTTCTGGATGGTGACCTTCAAGTTGCCGGCTCGATCCTTCTTGGCGAAGAAGGGCATGAAGCGGTCGACCGGCAGGATGGTCTGCACGGTGCCCTTGCCGAAGGTCGACTGGTCACCAACGACGAGCGCGCGGCGGTAATCCTGCAGGGCAGCGGCAAGAATCTCCGAAGCGGAGGCACTGGTCTTGTCGGTGAGCACAATCATCGGGCCATCGTAGAAGGCCTTGGGCGTCTCGCATTCGCGCCAAGTGATGGTGCCGCGCCAGTCCTTGGCCTGCACCACCGGACCGGCCGGCACAAACAAACCGGTGAGGCGGATCGCCTCCTCCAGTGAACCGCCGCCGTTGCCGCGCAGATCAAGCACCAGGCCGTCGATCTTCTCCTTCATGAGACGGGTGAGCAACTTCTGAACATCGTCGGTGGTGCTGACCGTGCCATCCTCCATGTCGGCGTAAAAGGACGACAGATTGATCCAGCCGACCTTGAGCGGCTTGCCGAGTTCGGCGGGGGTCTGGATGAGTTCGGCATTGGCGAGCTTCTCCTTCAGCTCGACCGGGCCGCGAACGATGGTGATGATCTTGGTGGAAGCGGGATCCTGGGCCGGGTTGACGCGCAGGCGCACGACGCTGCCTTCGGTGCCGCGGATCATGTCGACAATCTTCTGCAGCTTCATGAACTTCGTCTCGACGAACTCCGCCTCACCCTGGGCGACCCCGGTGATCTTGTCGTTGAGCTTGAGCTCTCCCTGCTTGTCGGCCGGACCGCCAACGACGATGCCCTGAATGAGCGCCACATCGTCCTCGAGGCCGAGCAGGGCGCCGATGCCGACGAGCTTGTGCTTCATCTGGATATTGAAATTGTCCATCTCATTGACGCTCATGTACTCCGTGTGCGGGTCGTAGGCGGCGGAGAGGCTGGAGAGGAAGAGGTCGACCACGTCCTCCTGGTCGTTTTCCTCCAGCGATTCAAGCAGACGCTCGTAGTCCTTGAGCACGCGGGCCTCGGGAGTGCGCTCCTCCTCTTTTTCGACAGCCGCAGTCTCGGGTTTGGCCTCCTCCGGCTTGCTTCCGGCCGGCGGTGCCTCCTTGGCCTTCTTTGCGGCCTCGGCCTCCTTCTTGGCCTTTTCCTCGGCCTTGGCCTCGTCGGAAAGTCGCTCCTGCAGCAGATTTTCCTCAAGAATGTCGAGCCAGAGACGATCCTGCTCGGCCTTGTCGACCGGATACGGCGCCTTGTCGCGCTTGATCAGGGTGGTGCGCTCGGAGTCGAAGGTGAATTTGTGATCCTTGAGCGAACTGCGGACAAACTCGATGCGCTCCTTCACCCGCAGTTTGTACAGGTCGTAGATCTCGAAGGCCGGGCTGATGTCGCGCATCAGGATGAGGTCATCGAGCGTGGTCTTGAACTTCGTCTCGAACTCCTGAACGTCCTTGGCCGTGAAAAAGACCCGCCGGAAGTCCAGGGTGTTGAGGTAGTTGCGCAGCATGCGCACCGACATCTCGTCGTCGAAATCCTGGCGCGAGTAGTGCTGATTTTGCAGCATGTAGGCGACATGCATTGCCACCTGGCCGAAGTTGGTCTCCGCACGTGCGGTGGGTGAGACGGTCGCCGCGAGGGCGAGTCCGGCTCCGAAAAGGAGGGGAAGTGCGCGAGTCATGGGGGGGATTGCCGACGGAAGAAGTACGACTTAAACGGTGGATTCGTCGCCAAATTTGCCTTTTGCGGCTTGAAATGTCCACAGGATTCCCACAGGAAGCCGCTGATGCTGGACATTCACACCTTCACGGGCGGCATTGCCCAAACCAACGCCTGGCTCATTGAATCCCCGCAGGGCAGCCTGTTGGTGGACGCGCCGGAGGGCACGGCCCGCTGGCTGCTGGCACGCGGCGCGCGGATCGATGCCCTGCTGCTGACCCACCAGCACTTTGACCACGTACAGGACGCCGCTCAGGTGAAAGCGGAGCACGGCTGCCGGGTGCTGGCTTGGTCGGCCTTCTCGCGCGAACTGACCCTGGAGCACCTCGTGGGCGCTGTCGGTGGCCGCGAACTGGTGCCGGCTTTCAGCGTCGATGAGGTCCTCGCCGGTCGCGATCAGGTGGAGGCCGGCGGCAGGATCTGGAATCTGCTGCACATCCCGGGCCACTCACCCGACAGCCTGTGCTTTCACCAGCCTGAGACCGGGCAGGTGTTCGGCGGCGATGTGCTGTTTTTCGACGGTGTCGGTCGCACCGACTTCCCGGGTGGCTCCTTCGAGCAACTGCTGGAGGGCATCCGCAGCAAGCTGCTGGCGCTGCCCGATGCCACCCATTTGCACCCCGGTCACGGACCTTCGACCACGCTCGGCCGTGAACGCCATCACAACCCGTTTTTGACCGATCCCTGAGGCCGGCGGGATTTTGCCGGAAGGCGACACAAGGCCGGTTGCCGCGGCGTTAATGCGGTGCACCCTGCCCCCCTTCATGGAAACCCAGCTCCGCCCCGCCACCCGGCAAGCCCTGCAGGCCTTTCGCG
>JAEYYS010000275.1 GCA_023428335.1 Verrucomicrobiota bacterium
GTGTCTCCGCAGCCCGCGCCCTGACCGCCATGAACCTTCGCCTCCTTCTCGCTCTGCTGCCGGCCGCCGGCCTCGTCGCCCAGATCCCGCCCCAGGGCCAGCGTCCGGCCAGTCCAAACGCCGCGCGCCCCACCCTTCCCGCGCCGCGTGGTCCGGCTGGAGCCGCCGCCCGCCCCGGCGCGGCCGCCACCGATCCTGCCGAACGCACGGCCATCCGCCCGGAGGATGCCATCAAACCCGGCGGCGGTGTCGAACTGCAATTCCCCAACACCCCGCTCTCGCAAATCCTGCTCGTTTACGAGGATCTGACCGGCCTGAAAATCATTCGCGACGCCAATGCCGAGCAGGCCACCGTCTCGATTGAGACCACCGGTGAACTGCCCAAGGACAAGGCGATCATGTTCATCGAAAAGAGCCTGCTGCTCAACGGCTACTCCTTCGTGCCGGCCGGCGAGGGCATGGTCAAGCTGCTCGCCTTCGACGCCAAGAAGCCGCAGACCGAGGGCGCCCCGCTTTATGAATCGGCCGCCGACCTGCCGGAGACCGATCAGGTGGTCAGCTACGTCGCCCTGCTCAAGTACCTGAATGGCGAGGATGCGGTCAAGGCCATCGACCAGGTCATCCCTCGCCACAGTTACGGCGTCATCACCCCGGTGCCGAATGCCAAGGCCCTCATCATCACCGAGAACAGCAGCACCATCCGCTCGATCCTGGCCCTGCTCGAACGCATCGACAACAAGCCGGCGACGACGATTTCCAAGACCATCCAACTCACCCGCTCCGACGCCGAGGACGTGAAGAAGGCGCTCGACGAAATCCTCGGCCTGGGCGAGTCGAAATCCGGCAGTTCCACCGGTTCGCGCCCAACCAACGTGGCCGTGCCGACCGGAGCCCCGACCGGAGCCCCGACGCCGCCCGCAGCCGCCATGAACGCCCCGGCAGCCAGCCCCGCGGCCGACGGCACCACCAGCGAGGAGACGCCGCCGAAGATCCACGCCATCGTCCGTCGCAACTGCCTGCTGGTCATGGCCAGCCCGGAGACCATGGAGACGATCACCGCCCTCGTCGACGAACTCGATGCCGCCTCCGAGATCCGCAACTTCGTCTCGCGCAGCCTGAAATATCTCGGCGTCGAAGCCGCGCTCGGCATCATCAGCGACGCCATTGCCCGCACGGAAGGCGGCGATGAGGGCTCCGGTTCCACCGGCAGTGGTGGCTTGGTCAACAGCCTTGGCCAGCCCAACAACAACTCGACGACCAACACCACCGGCACCAACAACAGCGGCGGCCTGTTCGGCAACAACAACAGCAGCAGTGGCTTCGGCAACAGTGGTTTTGGCAACAGCAGCGGCTTCGGCGGCGGTGGTCTCGGCGGCGGTGGCAGCGGTTTCGGCGGTGGCGCCAACCTGCAGCCAATCCGCCCGAACAACGGCCCGCGCTCCCTCGTCGTCGGCAAAACCCTGCTGATCAGTGACCCGGTCGCCAACTCCATCTTCGCCTCCGGTCCGCCCGAACACCTGCGCGTACTCAACGAGATCCTCGACGAACTCGACCGTCGCCCGCAGCAGATCGTCATCTCCGCCGTCATCGGCGATTACCAGGTGCGCGACCGACTCGGCTGGGCCATCGAGACCATCTTCCGCGCCCGCAAGAACGGCAACGCCACCACCGCCAAGCGCGGCCTGTTCGGCCAGTTCGGCAGCAGCAGCGGCATCCCGTCGGTGGGCGACAGCGTGCTCGACCCGCGCAGCGCCGTCACCGCCGCCGCCGCCGCCGCCTCGGGCAACGCCCTGACCTTCTACGGCGGCGTGCGCGAGGGGCTCGACCTGATCGTGCAGACGCTCAATGAGAACACCGACTTCAAGGTCATCTCACGGCCGACGGTGTTCACCATGAACAACACGCCGGCCAGCATCAGCAGCGGTTCGTCCTTCCCCATCGCCAGCTCAACTCAGGGCCTGATCGGCGGCGGCACCACCGGCACCGGCCTGCTCTCCAACGTCCAGTACCAGGACGTCGTGCTCAGCCTGAACATTGTGCCGCTGATCAACTCGGAAAACGAGCTCACCCTGCAGATCTCCCAGCAGAACAGCGAGCAGGCCGGCGAAACCACCATCGCTGACAACCCCTACCCCATCCTCACCAAGCAGGAACTGACCACCACGGTCATGTGCAAGAACATGGACACCGTCATCCTCGGCGGCCTGATCCGCGAGGAAAAAAGCCTCGGCCGCAGCGGCGTGCCCATCCTCTCGGAGATCCCCCTGCTCAAGTACCTGAGCGGTTCACGCTCCGACACCACCTCGCGCCGCGAACTGCTCATCATGCTGCAGCCGCGCATCGTCGAAGGCATGCACGACCTGCCACCCAGCGTCCAGGACGCCGCCGGCACCAGCCCCTTCGCCACTGAAACGGCCGGCTTCATGCAGCAGGAAAAATCCCGCCCGGCCGATCTCGAACCCGTGCGCCGCAACAAGGTCATGACCCTCGTCCGCAAACTCTTCGGCCGCGATCCCGGCCCGCAGGCGGCTCGCTGAGATCACGCCAACTCCGCCAGCGTGCCACGGGTGACACCGAGCTGCGATTGGGCGCGCAGGTCGCGCCAGAGGTCCGTGCCGCGGCGACGACCCGCCAGCAGATCCTGGTAGGCGCGGATGACCCGGCCGGCTTCGGCTGCATCCTCCTCAAGCAACTCGACCCGGAAGGCGCGCAAACCCGCGGCGAGCAGTTCGTCGTAGAACTGCGCCCCCGTCTGGGCGACGGCATTGAACAGGGTGTTGCGGCAGCCGACGTCGGCCTTCAGCGGATGTTCCATGCCAACGCGGTCGCGCAGGCGCACGCGATGCTTTTCGCAGGGGCGCCCGCAGTTGGTGAAGTCGGTGCCGTCCGACAAAAAGGCGGCGAAGGCACAGTGCTCCATGTGAAACATCGGCATGTGCTGGTGCAGGGTCAGCTCGAACCACTCCGGCGGCGCGGCGCGCAGCAGGTCGAGCACCTGCTCAATGTTGAGATCGTAGCTGACCGTCAGGCGCTGCAGGCCGGTGTCCTTGAGAAACTCCGCCGTCAGCGGGTTGGCAACGTTGAGCGAAAAATCACCGGTGACCGGCAGGTCCTCGCCGCGGAAAAAGGCGATGGCACCGAGGTTGCGGATGAGCACGCCATCGGGCCGGGCACGGGAGATGAGCTTGAAGAAGCCGGCCTCGCCCGATTTCTGGATGCGCGGGGTCGCCAGCCAGATCTCGGCACCGCCATGGGCGCGCACGCGCTCAACGAGGTCGCCATACTGGCGGATGTCCTCGAAGTCGGCATACAACTTCGTGACACCGGCGGCGAGCGCGGCGTCGATCTGCGCCACATCGCGGCAGAGCACGTGCAGGCTGGGCCCTGCTGACGCAGCGGCGACCTCGCGGCGCTGCTGCACGGCTTCGAGCAGGGAGGCGACGGAAACGGTCGGCCGTTCAACCGCCAGTGTTGTTGCTGCTGGCTGGGAAGCGACCTGTTCCACCAGTTCGCGGCGCAGGCGGTTCAACTCGCTGACCGGCAGCATGACTTCACCCTGCAGATCGACCGTGAGTTCACCCAGTTCGTAAGCGGTGCCACCGAGTCGACCCAGTTGCTCATGCAGGCGCTCCGGCGTCAGCGGTCGCTGCAGCGCTTCCTGCAGGGGCATGGCCGACTCCAGGCGCAGGGCCGGGTCACGGCATTCCAGCACCAGTGACTCACCCGCCCGGCCGGTAACCCGCAGGTCGAGCCGGTGCCGGCGGCGCATGGGGATGTCGCCCTGCCAGGTCGCACGCAGTTGCTGCTCAAGCACCTGGTCGCCCGTCTTGAACACGCGCATGCCCGCGCGCAGCCGTGCCGTGTCGAGGCGGCCGCGCTGGAATTCAAGGCGTCGGCCGCGCAGGCCGTAGAGGCGTCCGCCCTGCTCGTCATTGGTGTCCTGCAGATTCTCAAACACCACGCCGTCGCCAGGCTTCACATGCGCCGGCACGGCGTCGAGCTCGACCGCGTCCGCGCTGATCGCGCGCACCGTGCCGACATAAACCCCGCGCTTCTTGCCGTAGAGCGCGCCAACCAGGCGCTGATGGTTGACCCCGTGCATCCAGCCCGAGAACAGGCCGCGCGAGAAGGTCATCTCGAGTTCGTAACGATCCTCCTCGCCGATCACCGGCGCGTCCCGGCGACCCGCGAGGGCGGCGTCGAGTGCCTTGCGATAGACGCGGGTGACGGCAGCCACGTACTCGGGCGTCTTTAACCGCCCCTCGATCTTCAGGCTGCGGATGCCGAGTTCCACCAGGCGCGGGATCTCGTCGACCGCCGCCAGATCCTGCGGGCTCAGCAGGTAGCGCTTGTCGCCGAGGTCGCGCTTCTCGCCGTCGACGATCATTTCATAGGGCATGCGGCAGGCTTGGGCGCACTCGCCGCGGTTGGCGCTGCGCCGGCCGAGCGACTCACTGGTCAGGCACTGGCCGCTGTAGGCGACGCAGAGCGCGCCGTGCACAAAGACTTCGAGCGGCAGCCCTGGATCCTCAGTGGCGTGGAAACGCTCGAGCTCGCGCAAGCTGAGCTCGCGGGCCAGCACGGCCTGATCGATGCCGAGTCCGCGCGCCAACTCCAGGCCCTCGGGCGAGGTCAGGGTCATCTGCGTGCTGGCGTGCAGGCGCAGCTTCGGGGTCAAGGCCTTGACCAGGCGGGCCAGACCGAGGTCCTGAACGATGACCGCGTCGACCCCGGCGGCCTCCAGGACGCGCAGCTGCTCCGCCGCATCGGCGAGTTCGCCGGTGAAGACCAGCACATTGAAGGCGCAGTAACCCTTGACCCCGTGCCCGTGCAGGAAGCGCATCAACTCCGGCAGATCCTCGGCCGAAAAATTGTCGGCGCGCATGCGCGCATTGAAGCGCGGCATTCCGAAGTAGATGGCGTCGGCCCCGTTGGCGACCGCGGCACGCGCGCACTCCCAGTTGCCGGCGGGAGCGAGGAGTTCAGGCGGGGGGACTGTGCTGGACATGAACCCTTCATTTAGCACAAAAAGGGCGTCACGGAAACGGATCTGCCGCGCAAATAAACTGGTATTTTGAACAGTTACGCAAGGCGTCTGCCTTCGAAAATAGTGCAAATCCAGCATTGCCATTCCACCCGCTTCCAGATAATAAAGTTATCTTAATTAGCAGCACTTGTGGAATATCATTTGCTGCCGGCAATCTCCCGTCCTACCTGCCCCGTCAGGTGTCACATGCCCGCATCCGCTCCCAGTCTTGCCCTGTTTTCCTGGAGTGCCTTCCCATGGAACGGCACGCCGGAGGTGCGGCGAAAACGCTCAAGCGGGCGCTGGCAGGGACTTTTCCAAGTCGGTGTCTGGCCCTGGTTTGGCACCACGGAAGCCATGGATGAGCAGATGCCCTGGGGGCGCGGCAAGTCGACCTCGCGCCCCGGCAGCCAGGACCCCACGGAACCGCCAGTCGATCCCGGCGGTCGCGCCCTGCCCTTTTATCATCAGCCGGTCCTGCTCCATGAGGTGCTCGACGTTTTGCAACCCGCTGCGGACAAGCTGTTTTTTGACGGCACCCTCGGCGGTGGCGGTCACACCGAAGCCCTGCTTCAACACGGCGCCCGAGTCGTGGCGATGGATCAGGACGACGAGGCGCTCGCCCATGCCGGCGCGCGTCTGAAGCCGTATGAAGACCGCTTCTGCGCCCTGCGCGGCAATTTCCGCAACTTCGCCCAGGTTCTCGGCGAGGCCGGTGTCGGCCGCTTCGACGGCATGCTCATCGACATCGGCGTCAGCAGCCGCCATCTCGACGCGCCTGAGCGCGGCTTTTCCTTTGCCAAGGACGGCCCGCTCGACATGCGCATGGACACGACCTCGCCGCTGACCGCTGCGGACATCGTCAACACCTATCCGCAGGAGGAACTGGAGCGGGTGCTGCGCGAGTATGGCGAGGAACCCCAGGCCCGGCGCATCGCCCGCGCCATCGTGCACGACCGCGCCAGCCGCCCCTTCACCACCACCCTGCAGCTCGCCGGCATGATCGAGCGCGTCTGCCCGAAGTACGGCCGCCGCCATGCCGCCACCCTGACCTTCCAGGCCCTGCGCATCGAGACGAATCAGGAGATTGCCGCGCTGCGCGAATTTCTGCAGGCCGCGCCGCACTGGCTGAAGCCCGGCGGCCGCCTGGCGGTGATCACCTTCCATTCGATCGAGGACCGCGTCGTCAAACAGGCCTTTCAGGCGATGAGCGCGCCCTTCCTCGACCGCCCCGAGTGGCCGGAGCCGCGCCCGAATCCAGGCTGCCTGACGCGTCTGCTCACCCGCAAACCGGTCGAGGCCTCGGCCGCCGAACTCGAGCTCAACCCGCGCGCCCGCAGCGCCCGCCTGCGCGCCGTCGAACGCCTGTCCGCATGAGAAACCAGCGCCATCGCAGCAGCTTCAGCATCCCGTGGCTCACCGCGGCGCTGCTGATCTGTGGCGCCCTGCTCATGACGGCGCTGAGCATTGTCGTGAACAAGAATCGCGTCACCGCCCTGGCCGAGCAGCAGCGCCAGGTCGAGCAGGAGATGAAGCTGCTCGACATCGAAATCACCGGCCTGGAACGCAAGATCGCCCAACTGCTCGACAGCCAGCGCGTGCAACCCCTGCTCCAGGCCAAGGGCACCTGGCTGCAGCCGATCCTGCCCGACGCCAACGCCATCATTCACCTCCGCCGCAGCGAGCCCGCCCAGGCCGCCGCCCCCACGCTGTGACTTCCCTGCCCAGCCAGTCCCAACTTCGCCGCGATCGTCCGCTCTTCCGCCGGATGATGTTCGCGACCTGCCTGCTCAGCCTCGGCTTCTCGGCCGTGG
>JAEYYS010000295.1 GCA_023428335.1 Verrucomicrobiota bacterium
CGCACGGCCGTGCGCTGAGCCTCGGGGACCTTGGCGAGATCACTGACCAGCGCGACGACATCGCTGCCGGGCAGGCCGGCCGGTTCCAGGGCCGCCTTCAGGTTGTTGATGTAGGCGACATGATGACGGCCGAAGTGGATTTCCATGGTCAGTGCGTCGATGTGCGGCTCAAGGGCCTGCGGCGCGTAAGGCAGGGGCGCCTGATCGAGGCCGATGATGGCGGCGTGGACCGGGGAGGTGAGGACCGAGCCGGCAAGAGCGGCTCCCGACGTGGCGAGGAAGGTGCGGCGGTTCATGGTGCACCATGAATACGTCGCCGCGGGCCAAATGTCACTGCCGAAAGTTGGCGGGAGGAACTGATCCCGGAAACCGGCACCATTGAGGATGCGGTCGGCACAAGCCGCAGTGGACAGGGGCAAGAAACGCGGGCTAGTCTCGCCCGCGCCCCCGCATGTCCGCCCTGTTCCTGCCCCCCGATTATTTCCGCGAGCTGTCGCGCGCGGAACTCTGCGCCGATCCCGACCGCCCGCTCGAAGTCGAGCTCGGCTGCGGCGACGGCAGCTTCCTCGCCGCGCTGGCGGCGCATCATCCCGAGCGCGAATTCCTCGGCATCGAACGTATGCTGGGTCGCGTCGGCAAGACCCTGCGCAAGATCGAGGCGGCCGGTTTGTCGAATGCCCGCGTGCTGCGCCTGGAGAGTGGGTACGCGACCGGCTGGCTGCTGCCCACGGCCGGCGTCGCCCGCCTGCACCTGCTCTGCCCGGATCCCTGGCCGAAGAAGCGCCATGCCGGCCGTCGCCTGGTCAACCAGCAGGAATTTCTCGGCGGCCTCGCCCGCGTCCTGCAGCCAGGCGGCGAGTTTTTGCTGAAGACCGATGACCGCGTGTACTGCGAGGATGCGCTCGCCAGCCTGGAGGGCCGTGCGGAGTTTGAGCGGCTCGATTGGCCGGACAACGCCTTCTTTTATCCGACGACCGATTTCGAAAGCCACTGGCTGGGGCTCGGCCGCCCGATCCATCGCGCGCGCTGGCGGCGGCGCTGAACCGGTCAGCGACGGCGCGCGATCTCGCTGCGGTCGAGCACCTCGCCGCGCAGATTCTTCAGTTCCGCGCGCAGCACGGGTTCACCGGCGCGCGCGGTGATCAGCAGGTAGTTGTCCTCGCGGGCGTGGAAGGCGGATTTCGGGTCCTTGTAAAGGTCGCCCGTGCCCTTCAGGCAGGTGTTGTAATAGGGCAGGCCGCCGTCGAGCACGGCGCGTTCGGCGAAGTAGCCGAAGCCGGTGATCAGGGCGCTGCCCTTGCGGAAGTGCTCATGCCAGGCGCCCTTGGCGAGCCCCTGCAGCTGGGTCTGCTTCTCGTTCATGATTGTCAGCACAAAGCCGGCCTGCGTCGCCTGAAGCAGGTCGGCATACCAGCGGAACTGCGGCGAGTCCGGCTGCCAGGCGTGGCAGGTCTGCCAGGTCGTGCCGTGATCCTGAATGTGATTGAGGTCGAGCGCGATGAGGCGCAGGTCGAAGCCCGGCAGATCGAAGTGCCACTTCCACTCGTCTCCCGGCAGCGCGAAGAATTCCCGGTAGGCGGTCGCCTCGACATCGTAGACCGCGTGCGCCGGCGGCTTCGGCCCGCGCGGCGTCAGCTCGCGGTCGTGGTTGCCGAGCACGGGCAGAAACGGCACGCTGCGGAACAGCTCCGGCTGGCGGTCGATCAGCGCGGCAAAGGCGCGTCCACCCTCGCGGCCGCGGCCGTGCAGGTCGGGCACGTTGTCGCCGGCACTGACCAGCAGGTGCGGATTGTCGCGGCGCAGCGCCGTGAGGTCGCGATCCAGGGCGAATCCCCAGTCGCCGACGATGGCGAGGCGCAGCTCGCGCGACGGCGGTGTCTGGCACTGGAAGACCTCTGAAACCGCGTCGCCGCTGCGCACGCGGTAATGCAGATGGCCGTCGCGGCCTTCGATGGGAATCTCGACCTGGTGATGCCTGGTCGCCTGGTCGACCGCGACCTGCTGGCCGAGCTTGGCGTCCGTGCCGAATTCCACGACCGAGTTGCCGGGGCTGTCGGTCTGCCAGTTGACGACGAGGCGCGAGGGGTCGGGCGAGGCGTGACTGAGCCAGACGCGCTCAATGGGCGCGGCGGTGGCGGTGGCGACGGTGAACAGGAGGAGCAGGCGCATGCGCAGACGGGTACGTGCGCATGTGCCTGCAACCTGCGGCTGATCTCAGGCCAGGCGCGACTCGATGTCGCGCTCCAGCCAGCTCCAGAGGGCGTCGAGCGAGGCGCGCACGCGGGTCTTGGCGGCGGCCAGTTCCTCCGGCGACAAGCGCGCGCCCTCGGCGGGCAGCTGGCGGGCGAACATGTAGTACTTGATCTTCGGTTCCGTGCCGGAGGGGCGCACAGCGAAGCTGCGGCCGTCGGCGAGGTCGACGAACAGCATCTTCTCGGTGGCGACGGCTTCGCCCTCCTCGTCGACATGGCCGGGCTTGCGGAAGTCGCGCACGCTGACGACGGCGCTGCCATCGACCTCGGCGGGCGGCTGCGCGCCGTAGCTGTCGGCGAGTTTGGCGATCTTGGCGGCACCGCTGGCACCCTCGAAGACCTTGCTCTGGTTGACCTCGAGGAAGTAGCCGAACTCGGCATAGACCTCGTCGAGCAGGCCGGCCACGGTCAGGCCGCGGCTGGCGGCGTAGGCGGCGAGTTCGGCGAACATGACGACGGCGCCGTTGCCATCCTTGTCGCGGCTGAAGTCATCGCCCATGTAACCGTAGCTCTCCTCGCCACCGAAGACGAGGAACTTGCTGTGGGCGAGGCGGGCGGCGCGCGATTCGGCGGCGTCGAGGTCGCGGTATTTGGCGCGGATGTCCTCCGGCAGGGCGGCCTCGTACTTGGCGAGCTTGGCGCTGATCCACTTGAAGCCGGTGAGGGTGTTGACGCAGCCGACGCCGAAGCGGGCGGCGAGGGCGTCCTGCAGCGGGCTGGTGACGAAGGTCTTGAGCAGCACGGCGTTGCCGCGGTTGGTCTCGTTGAGGATGCCGAGGTCGAACATCGTGCGCAGGCGGTACCAGGCCATCAGTGAGCCGGTCTGGTTGCCGGTGAGCAGGGTCATGCGGCCGTTGGCATCGCGCACGCCGACGCCCATGCGGTCGCAGTCGGGATCGGTGCCGATGATGATGTCGGCGCCCTCGCGGTCGGCGAGGTCGACAGCCATCTTCAGGGCCGAGGCGTTTTCCGGGTTGGGCGACTTGACGGTGGGGAAGCGGCCGTCGCGCACGTCCTGCTCGGGTACGGTGAGGAAGCTGAAGCCGAGTTTTTTCAGCAGCACGGGCACGAGCACGCCGCCGGTGCCGTGCAGGGCGGTGTACACGATCTTGAGCTTTTTCGCCGCCTCCTCGCGCAGCAGTTCGGGGCGCAGCATCATGGTTTCGACGCGGGCCAGGTACTGCGCGTCCATGGCCTCGCCGAGCATCGTGATGCGGCCCTGCTGATCGGCGGGCAGCGGCGTGTAGGCCTCGTCCTTGAGGGCGTTGACCTCGGCGATGATGCCGCTGGCGTGCGGCTCGACGATGCCGGCGCCGTCGCTGAAGTTGACCTTGTAGCCGTTGTCATGCGCCGGGTTGTGACTGGCGGTGAGCATGACGCCGGCGTCGGCGCGCAGTTGGCGCACGGCGAAGCTCATCTCGGGTGTCGCGCGGCAGCCGTCGAAGAGATAGACATCGGCGCCGTTTTCGATGGCGATCTGGGCGCAGCGGCGGGCGAACTCGGGCGAGAACAGGCGGGTGTCGTGGCTGAAGACAATCGCCGGCTTGCCGGCAAGGCCGGCCTTGGCGCGCCAAGCCTTGCAGTAGGCGACCAGGCCGCGGGTGGCGCGGCCGACGTTGTAGAAGTTCATCGCGTTGGTGCCGACGCAGGGATGGTCGGGCTGCGCGTCCTCGGCGGCGGCGCCGCGCTCGGCGCGGGTGACGATGCGGCCGATGGTGCGGCCGCGCAGGCCGCCGGTGCCGAACTTCAGGGCCTGGTAGAAGCGGTCGTTGAGTTCCTCCCAGGCGCCCGCTGCGGCGAGTTCCTCGATGCTGGCGCGGTACACCGGATTGGTGCCGGCGGCGAGCAGGGCCAGGATGTTGTCGTGGCTGGACTTCAGGAGCTGACCGGCGTCAGCAGCGGCTTGGAGGGAGACTTCGAGCGACATGGCGGCCCGAGAATAACGCCGCATGGCCGCTGCGCAATGGCGCGGGTGAGGCGTTTTTTGTCGCCCGGGCAGGAGGGCGGCCCTTTGCCAGGAAATCACCTTGCAAAGCGCCGGGGCGGGTGGCCCTCGGCATGGCGCGGGGACGGGGTGTGAGGGAGCTGGCGCTTTTTACCGGGAGAGTTCACCGAGCATTTCAACCAGAGCGTCCACCATCTTCACCGAGGCGTCGAGTTGCACCTTGTTGACGCCAATCCACGTCTCGTAACCGCCGAGCTTGTGCTGGGCGGGCGTCGGCAGGTAGCCGTGCGAGCCGTTGGCGATGGAAAGGTTCATCAGCGGCTGGATCGGGCTGCGCTGCTTCAATTCCAGGCCGATCTCAGCGAATACCTCGAAGGGCATGGCGGCCACGGCCAGACCCCCGATGCGGTGCGTCTGCACGATCACGTCGAGGGTGGGCGGCATCTCCGGCGAGGCGTAGGCGAGCACGGTGCTGTAGGTGCTGTAGCGGCTGGTGCTCATGGGTTTGATGCGCCTGGCCTTGACCGACTCCGCCCAGGCGACCTCCTCCTTCGTCGGATAGCGTCGCTCGAAGGTGAGCGTGCGTTGCAGCGATGTGAGCTTCACATGATCGTGCCATTGCAGCGTCTTGTGCACCTCCATCACTTTGTCCGCGCACAGGTGCGCCACTTCGCGGGCTTTTTCGAAGGGTTGATACCGCCTTTTCTGCGGTGGGTCGCGCTTTGCCAACTCCTCGTCGGAGTATCGCTCCAGATTGTTCACGTCACCGCTGGTGCCGTTGGCCATGATGCCGACAAAGGGCGGATCCTGATGCCGGTCCGCACCGAGCAGCTCGCCCACCCGGTCGGCGAAGATCGCGAAGTAGTCGGCCGAGATCGTGTTGGGTGGGATGCCGCCGACGTAGTGCAGTCCGTAGGAGGCCATCAGCGAGATCGGTTTGCCTGAGGTGGATCTCAGGGAAAGGAAGGTGATCTGCGGATCAACGGGACCGGCGGGCTTCAGCAGGCCTTTGTAACCGGGGTTGGTGTCCACCTGCTCGATGTTGTCGTGCGCGCCATAAACCGGGCGGCTGCCGGGCATCAGGAACCACCGGCGGTTAAAGACCTGCGTTGGCTCCTCGGCGACGCCCCAGGCGATCTGCGCCGGTTGCAGTTGGTTGTGCGCGCGCAACACGCCGTCGGCGATCCGGCGGGTGAGGAACGCGGAGTAATCGTAGTAGGACTCGCCCTCTTCCAGCTTTGCGCCGCCCGAGGTGTGTGTGTGCGTGGCGGAGATCACGACGCACTGCGGCGGGATGCCGGTCATCTTTTCAATGATCTGCTTCGCGTTCGCGGCGACCTCGGCCGAAATGTGCCGCAGGTCGCACACGACCAGCGCCAGCCTGGCCTGCCCGTCATCGAGCACCAGGCAGCGGGCATGCAGCTCATCATGCACATGAGTCGCCGGCGGCCGGCTTGTGCGAATCTTTGGGTCGGCACCGATGGCTGGCGTGATGTTGCTCGTCGCCGCGCCCGCGCGAAAAACCGGCGCCGCGGCTTCGGAAAGCCCCAGCGAGGCAAAGGCCAGGCAAAGGCGGGTGATGATGCGCAGGCACTGGGCGTGTCCGATGGGCGGCTTCATGGGAGTGCAAAGGGGCGGGAATCATCCAAGTGCGGTGACCCGGCCATGGTAGGGTGTCATTCCTTGCGGCTTCATGGAAACAACGCAATGCACGATAAATTCCTTACCCCGTCCGGAGTCTCCCGGTTTCTTTGGGCACTGTCCGTCGCAAGCTTGCTGAAGCCTCAGTGAGGCAAGGGTGCGTGAAGCTGCCGCCATCAAGGGCGCGCGTAGCGGCCATACCAGCGGTCATCGCGGTCGAGCCAGCGATCCAGCCAGGCCAGGCTGAACTGCCGGGCCACGGGCGGATAGCTGTGGCCTCCAGGGTAAGAGAACCAGGCGAAGCAGTCACCCGCGCCAAGGCTCGCCAACTCGGACTCCATCTGCTTGGGGGAAATGTTGGAGCGCTCCTTGTAGTAGCTCAGGGTCTTTTGATAACTCCGCCGCGCCTTGCGCGCCGCAAGCACGCTGGGCAGACCCTCGACATCCCGCCAGTCGCGATAGACCCTGGTGACGTCGAGGCATTTGCCCAGCAGGTTGCGACGGTTGTGAAACTCCCATTCGCTGGAAAGGATCAGCAGCGGACGCGGCGCCACCAGCATCATCAGCTCGTCAAAATCCACCGGTACCGGCAGCGCGGGATTGTCGACATAAGGGCGGAATTTTTGGATGTAGATGTACCTGCCCGCACCCCGCGCCCAGTGCTCGCCCGGGCGGTGCCAGTCGAGCACGCCGCCCACGCAGATGGTGGCCGCGAGTCGCGGCTCAAAGGCGCCTGCGAACAGGGAGGTGTGCCCTCCCAGGGACAGGCCGATGCAGCCGATCTGGGCGGGAACGACAAAGTCCAGCGTCTGCAAAAAGTCGACGCTGCGCCTGATGTCCCAGGTGTTCTTGCCGACGATGGACCATTCCGGGTGACGCGCGTAAAAGGGCCGTGATTGCATGACTTCCTCGCCGGGTTCGACGCGTTCGCCATCGGTGAGCAGGTCAATGCTCAGTGTCACGTAACCGTATCGCGCGAGATGCAGGCCGTAGGACCTGCCGCCGTCGGTGGTGTCCGGCGGCGAAACGGGGGTGGCTCCGCAAAGGCCCACGGTCTGATCCTTGCCGGAGCCTTGGGTGGTGCTGTGAATGCAAATCATGGCGGGCGCGGGCTGGCGGCGCGCGCTCTCCGGCACCAGCAGCCAACCGGTTACGCGGTCATCCGCCTCGGTCTGAAAACGGACGTGAAAACGCTCGATGCCGCCTTTCTCCTCAGCCATCTGCTGCTTGAGCACGGCGAGCTGTTCCGCGGTCAATCGTTCTGAGGGACAGCCGGGTTCCAAAGTCACCTTGCGCATTTCTGGCGCAAGCGGCGGGAGGGTTGTCGGGAAATCACCCAGCAGATCGAGCCAGGCGCGTTCCACTTGGGCGCGGCGTTCGTGCCAGGGAGCGTCTTTCTTCATCGGCTCGGCGGCCTGAGCGGGAGCGGGGCGCAGCAAGGACGCGCCGGCCAGAGCGGCGGCACCTCCGGTGATCCACTCACGGCGGGTGGTTTCAGTGGCTCGGTTCATGAAGCGTTGGAGGGGGGTGGCATCGCGTCCGGCGCTGAGACGGTTCATCATCCGGCCCAGCGCCTCGATTCAGATGAAACGGGAGCCAGGCCAGCCATGGACAGGCATGAAGTGACAGGGTTCTGCCCCCTCAGTTTGCTTCACAACGCTCAGCGCGCATGGATCTAGCCGGCATTGCCGGCGGTCTCATCCGCCACGCCGCCCTGCTGGAAATCGGGCAGGGAGTCGAGGTAGAGCTGCTCGACCTTTTGTCGGGCCCACGGGGTGCGGCGCAGGAAGGTGAGGCTGGATTTGATGCTGGGCTGCCAGGTGAAGCAGTTGATCTGGATGATGCGGCCGAGCATCTCCCAGCCGTAGTGGGCCTGAAGTTCGGTCACCATCCTTTCGAGGGTGATGCCGTGCAGGGGATTTTTGGGGCCGGCGGCGTGCATGGGGCGCGTCTGTCAGGCGAAGAGCTGGGTCACCGGCTTGGCCTTCACCAGCTCGCGCGGCTGGTTGAGGTGGTTGTAGACAATGGTCTCCGGATCGATGCCGACCGCGTGATAGATCGTGGCCAGCAGCTCGGTCGGGTGCACCGGGTTTTCGGCCGGGGCGGAGCCGGTCTTGTCCGACTTGCCGTGGACGTAGCCGCGCTTGATGCCGGCGCCGCCGATGATGGCGGTGTAGCAGTAGGGCCAGTGGTCACGGCCGTCGGCGCTGTTGCCGTTGCCGGAGGTGGAGACGCCCTTTTCCGGGCTGCGCCCGAATTCGCCGAGGGCGACGACGAGGGTCTCTTCCAGCAGGCCGGAGGCATCGAGATCCTCGAACAGCGCGCTCAGGCCCTGGTCGAGCATCGGGCCGCTCTGGTTCTTCATGCGCTGAGTGAGGCCGACGTGATGATCCCAGGAATGGTTGTCGGAGTTGGCGACCTTGGGCCAGACGAGTTCGACGACGCGGGTGCCGGCTTCGAGCAGGCGGCGGGCAAGCAGGCAGCTTTGACCGAAGGTGTTGCGGCCGTAGCGGTCGCGCAGTTTGACGGACTCACGCTCGAGGGCAAAGGCGTCGCGGGCGCGGCCGCTGGCGATGAGGCTGAGGGCCTGGTCGTAGTAGCCGTCGAGGCTGAGATCCTTGACCGCAGCCTCGATGGTGGGCATCTGATCGTTGATCGCGTCGCGCAGCTTGGCGCGGCGCTGCAGGCGCAGGCTGAACAGGTCGGGGCGCAACTGCAGGTCGTCGATCTTGAGCCGGTCCATCTTGCCCATGTCCATGTCGTCGCCCTCGGGATAGAGGGTGTAGGGATCGTAGGCCTTGCCGAGGAAGCCGGCGGTGCCGCCCTTGCCGACGACATTCGATTCCTGCAGCGGGCGCGGCAGCATGACGAAGGGCAGCATCGGCTCATCCATCGGCTTGAGGCGGATGATGTTGCTGCCGAAGTTCGGGTAGTCCTTGGCGTTGGGCGGTTCGAGCTGGCCGGACGGGCTGACCTTGTCGGTCGTGTAGCCGGTCATGATCTGGTAGATCGCCGCCGTGTGATTGAACAGGCCGTTCGGCGTGTAGCTCATCGAATTGATGGTGGTGAACTTGTCGTTCACCTTGGCGAGCTGCGGCAGGATCTCGGTGAAGTGATGGCCGGGAATCTTTGTGGGGATGGTCTTGAAGGCGGAGCGCACCTTGTCCGGCACGTTCTCCTTGGGATCCCAGAGGTCGAGATGGCTGGGGCCGCCCTGCAGGTAGATCATCAGCACGTGCTTGGCCTTGCCCCAGCCGGCGCGGCCTGCGGCGGCCGAACCCGCGGAGGCGGCCTGGGCGCGGAACAGGTTGTTCAGGGTCAGGCCCAGCATCGACGCGCCACCGACGCGCAGGATGTCGCGGCGGGTGAGGCCGAGGTCTTGGTCGCAGAGATCTTTGCCGAGGGCGCCGGGAATGCGGAACATGGGAGGAAGTGGGTTCGGTCGTAAGTCTGCCAGAGCGTGCCTAACCAGGTCAAGCGTCAAACACTGCTGGCACTAACGAGGCCGGGCGCCTGTTCTTGCCGGGCGGGCGGCTCGCGGCCGGAAAATGCATGGGGGCGGCAGTCCAGGCCATCCGGCTGCTCAGGGCCGGCCAAGCAGGCGCCGCACCTGCTCTTCGCTGTAGGCCGGGTTGCGTCGCTGCTCCTCGAGTTCAATGAATTCCGGACGCTCGTTCTTCTGCTGGCTGCGCAGGGCGTCGCGATCCGCCTGCGTGCGGAAGCGGCTCGCCGCGCCCGCAAACACCTCGCTGCCGGCGCGCGCGGTCTGGCTGCCGAGCGGGCTTGCGGGGGTCTTGAAGCCGGCCTCGGTGCCGGTGGCCATTTCATCGCCGCGGGCGTAGGCCTGGCCGGCCAGGCCGCTGTCGCGGTCGGCGCCCGACCAGGTTTCGGCGCGGTAGGAGGGCGTGCGGGCGTAGGGTTTGCCGCCGGCGAAGGAGGAGGCCTTGTAGTTA
>JAEYYS010000296.1 GCA_023428335.1 Verrucomicrobiota bacterium
AGGGGTCGGGGGCCGGGCCGGGGAAACCCGGCCCGGCGCGGGGTTTTCAGAACTTGTAGCTGGCGGTGAGCACGGCGGAGCGACCGGCCCCCGGGATGAAGTGACCGCCCCCGACGCGGTCGATGTACTGTTTGTCGGCGAGGTTGTAGAAGTTGAGGCGCAGGGAGAAGTTCTTGTTCACCTCGTAACCGACCATCGCGTCGAACAGGCAGAACGAGGGCGCCTCACGGGCTGTGCTGCTGTTGGAGTTGAAGCGGCTGTCGGTGAACTGCAGGCCGGCGCCGACCTGCAGGCCGAGGGGCAGATCGTACACCGTCCACAGGTTGGCGCTGTGGCGCGGCGTGTTCATCAGCTCACGGCCGACTTCCTGCGGGTTGTTGGAGGCGACCACCTCGCTGTCGAGCAGGGTGTAACCGCCAAAGACACGCCAGTCGTCGGTGAGGCTGCCGGCAAAGCCGAACTCAATGCCCTGCACGCGCTGCTTGCCGTCGAGCACCACGGTGTCGGTCGGATCGGCCGGATCCTGGGTGCGTGCATTGGTCTTGTCGGTGCGGAAGACCGCGGCGGAAAGCTGCAGCCGATCCTGCAACAGGTCCCACTTGGTGCCGAGCTCGAAGGTGCGACTCTCCTCGGGATCGACATTGACGTTGTTGGTCGCCGTTGCCGTGTTGTTGAGCGTCAGGCCCTCGGCCGAGGGATTGAAGGAGGTGCCGTAGCCGAAGTAGAGGCTGCCGTTCTCGACCGGCTTGTACACGAGGCCAGCACGCCAGCTCAGCATCTCGTCGACCCGGCTCAGGTTCGTCCGCGCACCGGAGGCATAGGCCGGCGCGCCGGTCGAGGCGACCGAGGTGTAATCGATGTCGAAGCGATCGTAGCGCAGGCCGCCGGTGAGCTGCCAGTGGTCGCCCAGGCTGACCGTGTCAAAGAGGTAGGCCGAGAGCGACAGCGCCTCCGACTCGGTGTAGGCACCGCTGCGGCGGATGCGGCCGGTGAAGTTCTGGTCGGGATCCGGATTGCCGATGGTGGTGGTCGGCGTGCCGCCGATGACGACGCGACCGAAGTTCTTCGAGGTTTCATGGACCACCTCGGCACCGGCGACCAGGTCATGGCGCAGCAGGCCGGTCTCGAACTTGGCAATGACATTGATTTGGTCGGCGACAATGCGATCGACCTGATCGCGCGACTGGAAGTTGCGGTTGATGGTGCCGTCGTAGGTGATGTTGGGCCCGGCCTGGACATCGGCAAAACGCGGCGCGGTGGTCACCGAATCGCGCTCGGTCTGGCCGGCGCGGAAGGTGTTCGTGAAGCGCAGGTTGTCGTTGAAATCGTGCTCGAACTGCACCGTGGCGATGTCGGTGCGGATGCGCTCGTAGTCGCGTTCGCGCAGGCCGTAGAAGTTGTCGAAGGAGACATCCGGGATGTCGTTGGCACGCGCGCCGAGGCCGTTCTGATAGGTCGTGGTGACGCCGGCGGCGGTGCTCGGTGCCGGCACCCAGGGGATGCCGTAATCGGGCAGGCTCTCGGAATCCATGTGGAAGTAGCTGAGAATCAGGCGGGTGTCGGTCTCCAGACCGAAGGCGAGCGAAGCGGCCAGGCCCTGGCGCTGTTCATCGGCCACACCACGACCGGGCAGCGTCGTCTCATGATAAAGGGCATTGACGCGCAGGGCGCTGTGCTCGCCGAGCGGCTGGTTGACGTCGGCCGTGCTGCGGAAGTAGTCGCTTGTGCCAACGCCGGTTTCGCCGCTGTAGGACGGATCCAGGTGCGGGGTCTTCGAAGCCAGGTTGATCGAGCCACCGGTCGATCCGCGACCGGCATTCGACGAGGCCGGGCCCTTGGTGACCTCGACCTGCTCCATGTTGAAGGGGTCGCGGGTGTACCCGCCGAAGTCGCGGATGCCGTCGACAAACAGGTCGGTGCGGGCGTTGAAACCGCGAATGCTCATGTTGTCGCCGGTCGGCACACCGCCCTCGCCCGCCTGCATGGTGATGCCGGGCACGTTGCGCAGGACGTCGCGCAGGCTGGTGGCATTGCGCTCCTGGATGACCGACTGCGGCACGACGGTGACCGTCTGCGGGATGTCGCGCAGCGGCTGGGTGTACTTCGGCGTCTGCACGCGGTCCGGCTTGTAGACCTTGTCCTGCTCGCCCTCGACCAAGACCTCGGGCAGTTCGGCCACTCCTTCCGGGGTGGCAGGCGCGGGAGCAGCGGTTTGGGCCGACAAGCTGCCGGCAGCCAAAAGGAGGGTGGAAGCGACCCAGCGGTCACTGGCGGACCGAACAACAGAAGAGGAGGGAGCAGGTTTCATGCGTGGTTTCAGCAATCGCGACTCATTCGCAATTGCAGTTGATGCGAATAAGTCTCATCCTCACTGATGTCAAACCGAAATGTGGCGCTTTTTTGCACCCGCCCCGTCGTTGGGCGCGTTATTTGCGCTCCGCACCCTGCCAGGCGCGGATCTGCTCTGCCGCCCCCTGCAGTCGCTGCAGCAGGTCGAGAAGGTCGTCGAGCCGGCGCAGGCCGAGATCGGCCGGTCCACGCTGACGCAGCAGGGTCGCCGCGGTTTGCAGCGCCTCTTCCGCAGCTTGGAAATAGGCGGGCTGGCGACGCGACAGCGGGCGCAGCACATCGAGCAGGAACTCGCCGAGGAACTGCGGCTGGTAGGCCAGGTAAATCCGGCAGCCGAAGCGGAACAACTGCAGCGGCAGATCGCCAAAGTGCCTGCCCTGCCAGAAGTGCGCGAGATCCAGCGCCGCCTCCACCCAGTCGGTGGCCCCGTGAATCCAGGTTTCCGCCTGATCCGTGTCGTCGCAGCCGGCTTCCAAAAGTCGCGCCACGGCTTCGCAACCCGCGTGGCGTGCCTGCAGGGCCACCGTGGCAACCGCCGCGTCCAGGCGTTCGAACGGCGCTAAAACGACAAGGGCCTGTGCGACTGCAGGCAGAGCGCGCAGGGCATCCTCTTGGGCGAGGCGCAAAACGGCGAGGTTGGACCAGGCACTGCCGAGTGCGCCACGGTCGCGCAGGCTGACGAGTTGCGGGTGATCGAGCACAGCGACGGCGCATTCCAGTGACGTCACCGCCTCCGCCAAACGACCCAGCGCTTGCAGCGGCAGGGCGCGGTTCATCCAGGCTAGGCCGAGCCGCCAACGAAAGGCCGGCTCCACGTCCAGCGGCAGGAGTTGCAGGTGCGTCAAGGCTTCTTCATAAGCCGCCAGCGAAGCCTCATGCAGCCCCAGTCGATGCAGAACGTCGGCCCGGTTCATCCAGGCGGCCGTCAGCCCCCAGCGCTGCCAGGGCTGGCCCTCCAGCGACAACCCCTGCCGCAGCTCCAGAGCGCGATCGAAACAGGCCAGCGCCTCTCGCCAACTGGGCACCTCCTCCAGCGCCAGCAGTTCAAGGCCGCGACGCACGGCCGCCGAAGCCTCGTCCTCCCGGGACAATTCGTGCGCGGTGGGGGCTGTCACCTCTTTCATGGTCAGTCATTAATGAAACACTGTCTCATTAAGGAGCAAGCCCGGATTCTGGTGCCTCTTGATTTCGCCTTGGGCGCGCGAACGACACATGGCATAAGACCAGTCATGTCACTTCTCGCGCCCGACGATCACTGGCTGGTCTTTGCCACCCTCGCCCTGCTGGCCTGGGTCGCCTTCCGACTGGAAACCACGCGCCTCGGCAGCCGGCTCTCGGGTGCCGTCATCGCCCTGCTGCTCGCCATGGCCGCCGCCAACCTCGGCCTGCTGCCCGCCCAGGCCATTGTTTACGATCTGGTCTGGAGCTATCTGCTGCCGTTCGGCCTCGCCGTCCTCCTGCTGCGCGCCAACCTGCACGCACTGCTGCGTGAAACCGGTCGTCTCGCCCTGCTCTTCCTGGTCGGCTCGGCCGCCACCGTCGCCGGCGCCGTGGCCGCCCATGCCCTGCTGCCCGACTTTGCCCACAAAACCGAACTGGCCGGCGTGCTCACCGCCAGTTACATCGGCGGTTCGGTAAACTTCCTGGCGACCGCCCGCGCCCTCGGGCTCGATCAGCAGAGCGAGTTCCTGGCCGCGGGCATGGCCGCCGACAACCTGGTGATGGCCCTCTACTTCATCGGTCTGTTTGCCCTGGCCGGTCGGCCACGGCTCGTGCAGGCCTTTGCCAGTCGCGCCCGCGCGGCAACTGAGCCGGTGGCAACCCCGCCCACCGCCGCAGGCGGCAGCGTCGCGGATCTGGCCCTGATTGCCGGCCTCGCCGCCCTGCTCTGCGGTCTCGGTCGGGTGGCGGCAACCTGGACCCCCTTCGCCGGTGCCGACTTGCTCTGGACCAGCGCCCTCAGTCTGGGCTTCGCGCTGGCTTTTGCCAAACATCTGCCGTCCACGGCCCCTGACCGTGAACTCGGCGCACTGGCCCTGCAATTTCTCTTCCTTGTCATCGGTGCGGGCGCCAGCCTGCCAGCCGTGCTGCGCGTCGGCGGCCCCCTCGCGCTTTTCATCCTCATCCTGCTGACCGTGCATCTGGCCCTGCTGCTGGCCGCCGGCTGGCTGCTGCGCTTCCGGCTCGAGGAAGTGCTGATCTGCTCCAACGCCAACGCAGGCGGCCCGACCACCGCCGCCGCCATGGCCGGCGCCCTGCACTGGCAGCCGCTGGTCGTGCCCGCCGTGCTCTGCGGCATCCTCGGCTACGGCATCGCCAATTTCATCGGTCTCGCCGTCGCCCGCGCCCTGGCCCCCTGAGGCCACCCCTGCATTTGCACTGGAAATGGCCGCCGAACTGGCTGAAATGAACCCTCCCGATGAGTCTTCGCCTCCCGCCCTGCGCCGGTGCCCTGGGCTGCCTGTTCCTGGCAGCCAGCCTCGCTGCGCAGCCGGCCCTGGAGCAGCAGCAGCGCGCTGCCCGCGAACTTGAGGCCCGCCTGCCCAAACCCGCCGCGGACGCGACCGGCGGCACGGTCGCCCTGACCGCCGCGCGCCAGGAGCGCCTGCAAAAACTTCTGCCGGCCAGCTGGCGCAAACTCTCCCAGCGCGAGCCCTTTCACCTGCTCGTGCTCGGCGATGCCCAGCCCGTCTGGAGTGAAGTCAAGGAACGCGAACCGGCCTGTGCGGAACTCTTCGCCCAACAGCTCGCCTCACTGTTTTTCTACACCGGTGGCGTCCGCCAGGCCGGGCAGCCCGCCATCGGCGGACCCGCCATCGTGCTGCGCGACCTCAGCGGCGGCGGCTCCCTCGAGGCGGCCGCCATCCTCGCCTCCAGCGCCCGTCAGGCTCCGGTCGATCTCGTGCTGCTGTGCACCGGTCAGACCGAGGCGGAGACCGGCCTGTCGCCGGTGCGCCTGACCCAGGCCGTCGATGCCGCCGTCGCCGCCGCCCGCGAACTCGGCGCCGAAGTCCTGCTCACCGCCTCCTGGCCTGGCGTCAGCGCGGCTTCGGAACAGGCGCTCGGTCGTGGCCGCCCGCATGCCGATGCCCTGGCCGAATTCGCCGCCGATCACGACCTGCCATTCGCCGACCTCGGCCGTCTCACCGACCTGCTGCAGTTGCCGGAAAGCGAGGCGCCCCTGGATGAAGCCCAACTCTTTGCGGAACTGGAACAGCTCTACCGCGGCTTCTTCCATGACACCGGCAACGGCTTCCTGCCACGACCGGCCCTGCACCGCCGCCTGGCCAGCCTGCTGATCGACGAACTGCTCGACGGCCCACCCGCCCGTCCCTGGCAACTCGAAGCCGGCAGTGCCACCCTCAACGCCGAAGCCACCCGCCTCGAACTCGCCTGCACCGTCCACAACCCGGGCCGCGAAGTCCTGCAGCTCACCGCCCTGCCGCTGCCCGCCGGCAACTGGCGCCCCGTGGCAGCGCAATCGCGCCAAAGCCTCGCCCCCGGCAGCCGCGCCAACCTGCACTTCAGCTACAGCCGCCCCACCCCCGCCCGCCTCGACGAAGCGCAGGCGCGCCTGCCCCTGCTCCTGCACGGCGCCGGCCAACTTGAAAACGCGGTGGTGCGCGCCGCCTGGCACCCGCTCGCCGTGGTCTGGGGACTGGAAACCTTCTTCAACCAGGAACAGTTCGTTGCTCCCGCCTGCACCCTCACCAACGCCGGCGACACCGCCCTGTCTGGCCGCTGGCAGGCCGAGTACGCCGGCCAACGCCTGCAGGGCGACTACCAGCTTGCTCCAGGCGCCAGCCAGGCCCTTGACCTGCGCCTCGACATTGCCAAGGCGCCACCGGCCGCCGAACTGGTGCTGACCCTAGAGGGCGACGTTCGCCTGACCCAACGCCGGCGCCTTTGGGTCACCCCCAATTTGGCCGTCAGCGCCGATCGACCGCTGCATGCCGAACCCGCCGAACTCGCCGGCAAGGCCAGCCTGCAAGTGCAGGCCACGAAGACCAGCCTCAGCCTGCTGATCGATCTGACCGAGGCCGCCCTGCTCGATGACGCCGGCAGCAGCCCCGCCTGGCGACTCGATCTCAACCTCGACGCGCGCAGTTACGGCAAGCGCCTGGAGGGCGGCACCACCGCCACCCTGAGTGCCAGCGGCGGCGCTGTCGACGGTCCCGCCCGCGTCCGCGACGTTCCGCCCTGGGCCTTTGGCACCGGCTACGCCGCGAGCTTCGACACCACCGCCATCCAGGCCGCACTGACCACCCGCGCCGATGGCCGCCGCCAGATTCGCCTGACCCTGCCGCGCAGCTACCTGTACCTGCACGAATGGGCGCTCGACAACGGCAACAGCCAGCTCGGCCTCGACGTCCGCCTGCTGCTTCAGGGCGGCCGCACCGCCTTCCACCTCTCGCCCAGCCGCAAGGCCGCCGAGGACGCCGATTCGCTCGTCGTGCTCGAACTCGCCAGCACCGCCACCCGCCGCTTCACCGTCAGCGTCGAGTGATCCCCTTCCCAACCCGCCACCCACCCTCCCGATGCCCATCGCCCGCGCCCTCCTCTCCGTCTCCGACAAAACCGGCCTGCTCGACTTCGCCAAAGGCCTGGCCGACCTCGGCGTCGAACTGCTCTCCACCGGCGGCACCGCCAAGCACCTCAAGGACGCCGGTCTGAAGGTGATCGACGTCTCCGAGTACACCGGCTTTCCCGAAATGTTCGACGGCCGCGGCAAGACCCTCCACCCGAAGGTCCACGGCGGCCTGCTGCAGCGCCGCGATCACGACGAGGACAAGCGCAACGCCAGCAAGCACCAGATCCCGGTGATCGACCTGGTCATCGTCAACCTTTATCCCTTCGAGCAGACGATCGCGAAAAAGGATGTCACCCTCGAGGAAGCCATCGAGAACATCGACATCGGCGGTCCCTCCATGCTGCGCAGCGCCGCCAAGAACCACCGCTGGGTCACCGTCGTCTGCGATCCCGGCGACTACGCCACGGTGCTCGCCGAGATGAAGGAGCATCAGGGCGACACCACCATGGCCACCCGCGAGCGCCTCGCCTGCAAGGTCTTCCAGCGCACCTCCTCCTACGACGCCGCCATCGCCAGCTACCTCAACAAGGAGCAGACCACGCAGAAAACCTTCTCGCTCAGCCTGCCGCTGTACAGCGAGCTGCGCTACGGCGACAACCCGCACCAGGCTGCCGCACTGTACGGCAACTTTGGCGACTACTTCACCAAGCTGCACGGCAAGGAACTCAGCTACACCAACGTGCTCGACATTCAGGGTGCCGCCGCGCTCATCCACGAGTTCCGCCGTCCGACCCTCGCCATCCTCAAGCACACCAATCCCTGCGGTGTCGGCTCCGCCGAGGAGGATCTGCGCGAGGCCTGGACCAAGGCCTTTGAGACCGACAAACAGGCGCCCTTCGGCGGTGTCATCGTCATCAACCGCTCGATGCCGCTCGCCCTCGCCCGCATCATCTCGGAAATCTTCACCGACGTCATCATCGCCCCCGACTTCGATGCCGACGCGCGCGCCCACCTGCAGAAGAAAAAGAACCTGCGCCTCATCCAGATGCTGCCTGGGGTCGTCGAGGCCCTCAGCGAGCCGGTCATCCGCAACGCCCCCGGCGGCGTCATGGTCATGGACAGCGATCCGCGCGCCCTCGGCCTCGACGACCTCGAGAACAAGGTCAAGACCCAGCGCCCGCCGACCCGCGAGGAGATCGAGGCCATGCGCTTCGCCTGGCGCGTCGTCAAGCACGTCAAGTCGAACGCCATCGTCTTCGCCGGCCACGACCGCACCCTCGGCATCGGCGCGGGCCAGATGAGCCGCGTCGACTCCTGCCGCATCGCCGTCTGGAAGGCCCAGGAGGCCGGTCTCTCGCTCAAGGGCAGTGTCGTCGCCTCCGACGCCATGTTCCCCTTTGCCGACGGCCTCATCGCCTGCTCCGAAGCCGGCGCCACCGCCGCCATCCAGCCCGGCGGCAGCGTCCGCGACGAGGAGGTCATTGCCGCCGCCGACGAGCGCAAGAT
>JAEYYS010000309.1 GCA_023428335.1 Verrucomicrobiota bacterium
GAACTGGGAGGCGCGCGTGGATGTGCATGTCGGCAACATCACGCTGCCAGAGGGAGACGCGGGTGTGCAGATGGTACTGGCGGCGTACGGCAACGGGTCCGTCGGTGAAATCAAGCTGGAGATCGCACGCGAGGGGATGGATACCCTGCGCCGCTTCCGCTACACCACCGATGGCGACGTCGGCGAAACCACAGCCAACACCGCCACCACGGACGCCGCCCTGCGCATCAGCTTCAACGCCGCCCTGAAGGTGCTGACCTTTGCGTACGACGCCAACGGCCCGGTCGGCGGCTACACCTGGACGACGCTGAAAAGCGTCGATGTCGACGCCGCCGCCAGCGACTGGCTCATGGACGATGCCTCGCGCTTCACCCTGACGATCTTCGGCGAACACGAGGGTGTCATTGTGGAGCCGGGCGACGCCTGGGCCGACAACTTTGAGGCGACCAGTGCCCTGCCTTCGGTGGTGATTGGCACGCCGACAGGCACCGATGAGTTCACAAGCACCGCCAAGGACACCAGCAAGTGGGGGGCCAACCTCAAGTCGGGCGCGGGTCAACTCACTCAAACCGGCGGCGTGCTGCAGTACACCAGCACAGCCACCTCGGAGGATGACTTCATGGCCTGGCCCTGGCTGGTCAGTGCCCCGTTCGCCAGCGACTGGAGTGTGCAGACCGATGTGCACCTGCCCTGGATCCCGCTGGCCAACGACTTCACCGCAGTCGGCATCGGCCTTATCGTCAGCCACAGCGCTGACCTGGATGACAATTTCAGCGCCATGCTGGAAAACTACCGCTACCCGGGCGAGCCGCAGAGCTTTCATTTCTTCAATGAAGAGAGCATTGATGACGAAGGCGATGAAACCTTTGTCGACGCGCCCTCCAGTCACGCCGCCGTGCGCCTCAGTTGGGACGCCACGAATCAAACCCTGTCGGCCGCCTACGACCCGGACGGCCGCATCAATGGCTACAACTGGACCGTTTTCCGCACCTTCAACCCGGTCACCCAGGGCTGGGGCATGACGGGTGCGAGCAGCTTTAAGATCCACCTCGGCGGTTACTCCGAAACCACTCAGGTCACCGCGGCGCACAGCGTGCATGCCGACAACTTCCGCACCTTTGGCATGCTCGGCAATCCGGTCGCGCCGGTGGTCAAGACCCTGGCCGCAACCGGCATCGTTTTCGACGGCGCCACCCTCAATGGCTCGGTCGACGCCAAGGGCTCGGAACGCGATGTGTTCTTCGATTACGGCACGACAACCGAGTTCGGCATGAGCGTGCCGGCCGTGCCCGCCAGTGTCGACGGCGGCGGCGTGCAAACGGTCTCGGCTGTGATCGACGGCCTGCAGCCGCACACGAAGTACTTCTTCCGCACCCGCGCCGAGGGGCTGCTGGGCGCGGCCAGCGCAGCGCCGCTCTCCTTCACCACGGCGAACCGCGCCCCTACCGGCAACAACGACAGCTACACCGTCCTGCCAGGCAGTGTCGTCACCCTGGATGTGCTCGACAATGATACCGATCCCGATGGCGACACCCTCGCCCTCACCTCGGTCACCGCGCCGGCCGCCGGCGCCAAGGTCAAGAAAACCGGCAACACGGTGCTGCTGACCACCGCCAGCAGCTTTGCCGCGCCCAACGCCTTCACCTACAAGCTCGCCGACGGCTTCGGAGGCACCGGCCAGGCCAATGTCACCCTGCTGCCTGGCACGCTTGAACTCGATCTCGCGACCAAGGATGACCTTACCTCCGAGGGCGGCAGTTACGACGTGGAGGTCACCTCCAACGGCCTCTGGTCCGTAGCCGCTCCGGCTTGGGTCCGCGCCGAACCGGCCGCCGGCGACGGTGGCACCACCGTGACACTGAGTGTCCTGCCCAATACCAGTGCCAAGCCTCGCACGGCCACCGTCTTCTTTGGCGGCGTCGCCCACACGGTCACCCAGGCCGGAGTGCTCAAGCCCGCCCTGGCCATGCCGGCGGAGATCCCTCCCGGCATCGTCAGCGGCAATTACGATCTGCTCATTCCGGTGGTGAACCTGCCGGTGGTGTTCTCGATCAAGAACCTGCCGCCCGGCCTCACCGCCGACGGTTCCAGCGGCTCGATCACTGGCAAACCCCTCAAGGGCGGCACTTACAACGTGGAGATCCGCGCCAAGAACGCCGCCGGCACGGCCGACGAAGTGCTTACCTTTGACATCGAGATTGCCGCTCTCGACGAGGGGCTGGTCGGCCTCTTCCACGGCTTGGTCGATCCGCATCCCGACCACAATGGCCAGCTCGGTTCGCGCCTCGAACTCACCGTCGCCAGCACCGGCGCTGTTTCAGGCAAGGCGGTCACTGGCACGGTCGCCAGCCCCTTCAAGGGCCGGCTTGACGCCTGGGTCGCCGACCCCGAGCACCCAACCTGCCTCCTGAGCGTGCCGCGCAAGGGCCTGCCGCCCCTGCAGGTGGAGGTGCAGTTCGATGCCACCGACGGCGCCCTGGCTGGCAGCGTCTATGAAGACGACCCCGAGGAGGACGCCGTGGTCGAGGCTTGGCGCAATCCCTGGAAGAAACTCGGCCCCACGCCGAGCGACGCCGGCTTCACCGGTCCTCACAGCTTCCGCCTGCGCCAGAACGATGCCGATCCCGACCTGCCTCAGGGCGACGGCTTCGGACGCTTCACCGTCTCGACCACCAATGGCAGCCTCAGCCTCGCCGGTAAGACGGGCGACGGCGCCGCCTTCATCAGCAAGACCTTTGTCGGTCAGGATGGCCAGGTGCTGCTCTACCAGGCACTCTACGCCAAACGCGGCTCGCTCGCCGGTGTGCTTGAACTGACCGCGGGCGCCGAACCGGCGGACAATGCCGTCGGCGGCAGCGCCATTTGGTTCAAGCCTGACGGCGGCGAGGCCAGCAAGGACACCCTCTACCCGCGCGGCTTTGAGTTGCCCCTCAACATCGAGGGCGGCGGTTACCCGCTGATTGCCAAGGGCGACTTGGTCATGGGCCTCACCCCCGGCACCAACAATGCCCTGCTTGAATTCAGTGCGGGCGACCTCGACGGCGATGGCTTCACCCAGCTTTTCACCGTGGTCAATCCAAGTGCCACCGGTGTCACCAACAAGGCCGTGGTCGCCAAGGACGCCGGCACCAACCCGAACCGGGTCAAGGTCGCGAAGTTCGACGCCAAGACCGGTGCCCTCGCGGGCGAGTTTTGGATCGGCACCCGCAAGGCGCCTTGGTTCGGTCAACTTGTGCAAACGGATGGCGAAGTTCGCGGCCACGGCTTTTTCCTGCTGCCCGAAACCGCCGGCAGCGGTGCCCAGCGCCTGTCGGGCCTGCTCTTCTTGTCACCCGCGGAATAACCCCTTGCCGGGGCGCGCGGTTCCGTCCGCAGCGCACCGCCTCCCGCGACCGCCGTCGCCTCCCACCTGCGGCACCGCCAAGGAGCGGCCGCTGCGGGCGGGACCCCGCGCCCCGCAAGGCCAGCCCGCCTTGCTCACACCTTTCGCAACGAGGTGCCGCGCGAGCCAAGGTCGAGAACGGCGGGTGACATTGCCCGTGAGATCGGCGGCCTGCCGGCGTTTCCTCAGGACCATGCGCCTGCTGCCCGTCCTGCTCCTGCTGCTCGCTGGCTGCGACCAGCCGCCCCCCACTCCGCAGGCACCACGCGGCGTTATCGGGGTGTCGCTGCTGACCCTCGACAACCCCTTTTTCAAGGTCATCGGCGACAGCCTCAGCACCGAGGCCGCCCAACACGGCTTCGCCACCCTCGTGGTCAGCGGCGACAAGGACGTCGCCAAGCAGGGCAACCAGATCAAGGACTTCATCGTCCGCGACGTCGCCGCCATCGTGCTCAGTCCCTGCGACTCGAAATCGGTCGTGCCGGTGATCCGCGAGGCGAACGCCGCCGGCATCCCGGTGCTGACCGTCGACGTGCCCTGCCATGAACCCGGGGTGAAGCTCGTGACGCAGATCGCCACCGACAATCTCGGCGGCGGCCGCGAGGCCGGCCGAGCGATGATCGAGGCCCTCGGCGCCCGCGGCGGCAAGGTGGCGGTGCTGCATCTCAAGCAGGTCGAATCCTGCCAGTTGCGCGTGCGCGGCTTTCGCGAGGTGATCGAGGCCCACAACACCGGCGGCGGACCGCGCATTGACATCGTCGCCGAACTCGAAAGCGGCGGCGCCAAGGACCTCGGCTACAAGGCGGCCGAAGACACCCTGCAGGCGCATCCCGACCTGCGCGGCCTGTTCGCCATCAACGATCCGGCGGCGCTCGGCGCGCGCGCCGCCCTGGAAAAAGCCGGCCGGGAAAAGCAGGTGGTCATCATCGGCTTCGACGGCCAGCCCGAGGGCCGGCAGGCCATCCGCGACGGCCGCCTCTATGCCGACCCGGTGCAGTTTCCCGACAAGATGGGCGTCCAGGCCGTGCAGGCCATCCTGGCCTGGTCGCGCGGCCTGCCGGTGCCGGAACAGATCCTCATTCCCACCGAGCTGTACCGGCAGGCCGACGCCCAACGCGACCCGACACTGTCCCCGCCATGAAACGGCTTCCCTCCGAAACCGGCATGCTGCTGGTGCTCGCGGCCCTGGCCGCCCTGTTCAGCGTGTTGACCCTGCGCGAGCAACCTGTCGAGGGCGAGGCCGCGCTGGCGCAGCTTGCCGGCGCCGCGCATTCCGGCCAAACCGCTTTGATCGCCATGCGCGACAACGCCGGCGAAATCAAACTGGCCGAAGCCCTGGCGGCGCGCTGGCGGACCGCAGGTGTGCGCGTGGCCGCCGTGGTGCAAGGTGAACCCGCGGCCGTGCGCGCCGCGCTCGAGCAACTGCAGGCTGAAGGCGCCCGCCTCGACCTCGTCGCCTGCTCACCCGCCAGTGCTCGCTGGCTGGTGATCGAGGAACTCGCCCACAGCTTCCCGAAGCTCGGCACGCCGCGCGTGGTGCAGCCGCAGAGCCGGCGCTGGCCGGACTTCCTCAAGGCCGACAACCTGCTCAACATTGCCAACCAGATCAGCGTCATCGCCATCCTGGCCGTTGGCATGACCCTGGTCATCCTCACGGGGGGCATCGACCTCTCGGTTGGCAGCCTGCTGGCGCTGGCAGCAGTCGCCAGCACCTGGCTGGTGCGCGAGGTCTTCGGCGGCACGGACGCCGGCGCCGGCGGCATGGCCACCGCCGGACTGCTCGCGGTGCTGTTCTGCGGTTTGATCGGTGCCGGCAACGGCCTGATGGTGACGCGCTTCGACATCCCACCCTTCATTGCCACCCTGGCGGTCATGCTGGTGGCCAGCGGCCTGGCCTTCACCCTCGCCGAGGGCCAGTCGATCTACCAACTGCCCGAGACCTTCGTCGGGCTCGGCCGCGGCACCAGCCTGTTCGGCCTGCCCAACGCCGTGCTGCTCACCACCGGCCTGTTCCTCATCGCTCACCTGCTGCTCAAGCACACCCGCCTCGGTCGGCACATCTATGCGGTCGGCGGCAACCGCGAGGCCGCTCTCGTCTCGGGCGTGCCGGTCCACCGCGTGCTGCGCTTCGCCTACGCCGCCAGCGGCCTGCTCGCCGGTCTCGGCGGCGTGGTCATGGCCTCGCAGTTGAAAAGCGGCTCGCCGACCTACGGCAGCATGTACGAACTGTACGTCATCGCCGCAGTGGTCGTCGGAGGCGCCAGCCTGACCGGGGGCCGCGGCACGATGGCTGGCACCCTCACCGGTGCCCTCATCATCGCCGTGATCCAAAACGGCATGAACCTGACCAATGTCGAAAGCTACACCCAGAAGGTCGTGCTCGGCGGGGTCATCCTCGGCGCCGTGCTGGCCGATCGCTGGCGCCGACGCTGATGGCTTTTCGCGCTGGAAATGCCCGGCGACCGCCGCTTAGTGTGGGTTTCACCCGTCCCGACCATGGCCACCGAGAAAACCGCGTCCCTGAAAGACCTCCTCCTTGTGGGCGAGGAAAACCTGCCCGCCAGCGGCGGCTACCTGCTGCTGCCGGGACGCATCGATCTCGCCGGGGTGCAGCGCCTCGAGCAGGCTCTGCAGGGTCGGAAGATCCTCTACCTCATCGAGCAGGGCGGCGCCCTGCTCGAACCGCTGCGCGCCCACCTCGAACAACCGCAGGTCCACGCCCTGGCAATCTCGCCGGACTGCACCGATGCCGCCAGCTTCCGCCGCGCGCTCGCCGCCGAGATCGGCGAGGACACGGTCGCCATCTTCCTGCCGGCCGCGGCCGCCAGCCTCGACGCCCCCCTGACCACGGTGCCCGGCGTGCGCCTCGACTTCCTGATCAAGAGCGGCTTCCCGGTGCTGCCCGCCTACCTGCTGCACTGGCGCGAGGTGATGCCGGACATCGGTCCGCGCCCAACGGAGGTCGCCGGCATCCTGGCGCTCGGCCAGCTCATTGCCGAGGAGGACCTCAGCCTGTCCGCCTACCAGGAGCGACTGTTCGAACTGTCCGAGGCCTGCTTCAATCGCCACCCGCTGCTCGGGCTCAACCTTGCCTACGCCCTGCTGCTCGGCTTCAAGCGCCACGGCCGCAGCAACACACTCACCGACGGCAAGGACGAGAAGCAGCACAGCTACGAACTCGTGCTCGCCATGGCCATCGCCCTGTCGAAGGTGATCCGCGCCGAGACCCGACAGGCCCGCGTCGGCATCGTGCTGCCACCCGGCCTCGGCGGCCTGGTCGCCAACGTCGCCGTGCTGCTGGCCGGCAAAATTCCGGTCAACCTCAACTTCACCGCCGGCCGCGCCTCGGTCGAGCACGCCATCAAGGCCTCCGGCATCGACAAGCTCATCACCGCCGACATCGTCGTGCGCAAGATGCAGGCCTTCCCCTGGCCGCCGACCCGCCAGCTCATGCTCATCGAGCGCGTGCTGCCGGGACTGAAAACCAAGATCGGCCTCTGGCTGGCCCTTTCGCGCCTGCTGCCCGCTCCCGTGCTCGCCGCCGTGCTCGGCGTGCCGCGCAAGGGCGGCGACCGCGAGGCCCTGCTGCTTTTCACCAGTGGCAGCTCCGGCCATCCGAAGGGAGTCGTCCTGACCCACCGCAACCTGCTCGCCAACGTCATCCAGTTCGGCTCGCGCCTCGCCCTCGGTCGCAACGACTCCATTCTCGGCTGCCTGCCGCTCTTCCACAGCTTCGGCTGCACCGTGACGCTCTGGTACCCGGTCATCGCCGGCCTCGACCTCATCACCTACCCCAGCCCGCTGGAGACCAAAAAGCTGGCCGAACTCGTCGAGTCGCACCGCATCAGCCTGATGATTGCGACGCCCACCTTCCTGCGCGGCTGGCTGCGCGGTGTGCCGCGCGAGGCCCTCGCCAGCCTGAAACTGGTGGTCACCGGCGCCGAAAAACTGCCACCCAGCGTGGCGGAAGCCTTTGAGCAGCGCTTCGGCAAACGCGTCTACGAAGGCTACGGCCTGACCGAAACCGCGCCGGTATCGAACGTCAACCTGCCGGATCCGGTGCCTCTCGGCGACGACCGCAGCGGCCACGTCTGGCTGGCCAGCCACCGCCCGGGCAGCGTCGGCCAGCTCATGCCCGGCCTCGCCGTGCGCATCACCGACCCCGAGAGCAGCCGGCGCCAGCCGCTGCATGAGACCGGCATGATCTGGTTCCGCGGCGCCAACGTCTTCCCCGGCTACCACGAGGATCCGAAGCGCAGCGCCGAGGTCATCGATGAGGAGGGCTGGTTCCGCACCGGCGACCTCGGCCGAGTCGACATGGACGGTTTCCTGCACATCGAGGGCCGGCTCAGCCGCTTTTCGAAGATCGGCGGCGAGATGGTGCCGCACGAAACCGTCGAGGAGGCGCTCATCAAGGCGCTCGGCCTGGAGAACGAGGCCTACCGCCGGCTCGCCGTCGTCGGCGTGCCCGATCCCGACAAGGGCGAGGCCCTGATCCTGCTCAGCAGCCTGCCCGGTGGACCGGAGGCGCAGGAGATCATTGAACTGCGCTACCGTCTGCTCGACAAGGGCCTGCCCTCACTGTGGATTCCCAAGCGCCTGATCCGCGTCGACGACATCCCCATCCTCTCCTCCGGCAAGCTCGACGTGCAGGCCTGCGAAAAACTGGCACGCGGCGGCGCCTGATCCGGCCCGCAGGCCGTCCCGGCGCTTCTTGACCCGCCGGCCAAACGGGGTTAGGCTGCGAATCCCCCAGCTCCACCCGATGTCCATCGCCCGCACCCGCAACTTCTCCATCATCGCCCACATCGACCACGGGAAGACCACGCTCTCGGACCGGCTGCTGGAATTCACCAAAACGATCACGGTGCGCCAGCAGCAGGATCAGCTGCTCGACTCGATGGACCTGGAGCGCGAACGCGGCATCACCATCAAGGCGCACCCGGTGTGCATGAATTACAAGGCCCGCGACGGCCAGATCTACAAGCTCAACCTGCTCGACACACCCGGCCACGTCGACTTCAGCTACGAGGTCAGCCGCTCGCTCGCCGCCTGCGAGGGCGCCCTGCTGCTGGTCGACGCCTCCCAGGGCGTCGAAGCGCAGACGGTCGCCAACCTCAACCTCGCCCTGCAGCAGCATCTGCACGTCATTCCGGTCATCAACAAGATCGACCTGCCCAGCGCCGACCTCGACAAGGTCAAACGCCAGCTCGAGGACATCCTGCAACTGCCCGCCGACGAGGCCGTGCCCGCCAGCGCCAAGATGGGCATCGGCATCGAGGACATCCTTGAAGCCATCGTCGCCTACATCCCGCCGCCGAAGGATCCGGACGACGGCTACCTGCGCGCCTCGGTCTTCGACTCGGTGT
This sequence comes from Verrucomicrobiota bacterium, assembly GCA_023428335.1. Lineage (GTDB taxonomy): Bacteria > Verrucomicrobiota > Verrucomicrobiia > Verrucomicrobiales > Verrucomicrobiaceae > Prosthecobacter. The sequence continues at coordinate 8,752 of JAEYYS010000309.1, forward strand.
TCGACGCCTACCGCGGCGTCGTCAGCTACGTGCGCGTCGTCTCCGGCACCATCACCCGCGGCCAGAAGGTGCGCATGATGTCGACTGGCAACGACTACGAAATCAAGGACGTCGGCATCTTCCGCCCGAAGATGACCAGCTGCGAAAAGCTCGAGCCCGGCGATGTCGGCTACCTGATCGCCAACGTCAAGTCGACCGCCGACGTCAAGATCGGTGACACCCTCACCGAAAGCCGCCGGCCGGCCCAGGAGCCGCTGCCCGGCTTCAAGGAGATCCACCCGCTCGTCTTCAGCGGCATCTACCCGGTCAGCACCGACGACTTCGAATCGCTCAAGGCCGCCGTCGGCAAGCTGCAGATCAACGACGCCGCCTTCACCTTCCAGGCGGAGAGCTCCGCCGCGCTCGGTTTCGGCTTCCGCTGCGGCTTCCTCGGCCTGCTGCACATGGAAATCGTCCAGGAACGCCTGCGCCGCGAGTTCAACATGGACGTCATCTCCACCTACCCCTCCGTCATCTACGAGGTGGTGAAGACCGACGGCACCGAACTGCTGGTCGACAACCCCAGCTTCCTGCCGGCCGCCAACGAGATCGAGGAGATCCGCGAGCCCATCGTCAAGGTCTTCATCATGATCCCGAACGAGTACATCGGCGACATCATGCAGCTCGTCATGGAGAAGCGCGGCCAGGTCAACAACACCGAGACCCTCGACGACAAGCGCGTCATGCTGCACACGGTCATGCCGCTCAACGAGATCCTCGTCGACTTCAACGACAAGCTCAAGTCGCTCACCCGCGGCTACGGCAGCATGGATTACGAACACGCCGGCTACAAGGCCGAGGACCTGGTCAAGATGGACATGCTCATCGCCAGCGAACCCGTCGACGCCTTCTCCTGCATCGTCCACCGCAGCAAGGCCGAGTCGCGCGGCCGCCAGCTCGCCGCCAAGCTCAAGGAGGTGATCCCCCAGCAGCTTTTCGTCGTCGCCATCCAGGCGGCGATCGGCGGCAAAGTCATCGCCCGCGAATCCATCTCCGCCCTGCGCAAGGACGTCACCGCCAAGTGCTACGGCGGCGACATCAGCCGCAAGCGCAAGCTGCTGGAAAAGCAGAAGGAGGGCAAAAAGAAGATGAAGGCGATCGGTCGCGTCAACATCCCGCAGGAGGCCTTCATCGAAGTCCTCAAAACCAACTGAGCGGGCCGCCCCTGTGCGCATGAAACCCCTGCTCTTCCTGCACATCGGCACCCACAAGACGGGGTCAACCGCCATCCAGCGCGCGCTACCGGTCGGCGGTGCCGCCGCCCTCAAGGCCGGGCTGGTCCGCCTCGACATCCACGGCGATGTCGCCCGCGCCAACTGGACCGAGGACGATGCCCGCACCCTGCGCGCCAACCTCACCGGCCAGATCGTGCCGGGCGCAAGCCGTTACCTGCTCACCTGCGAGGGTTTCAGCGGTGATCCCCTGCGCGGCTACGCCAACGCCCCCATCGCCGCCGCCCGCCTGCGCGCCGCCACCGCCGACTTCGACGTCCGCGTCGTCGTCTTCCTGCGCCGCCAGGACGATTTCCTGGAATCGATCTACACCCAGCTCATCCATCAGGGCGGTTCACAGTCGTTTGCCGACTTCCTGCACAGCCTGCCAGCCGGTGGCCCCGACTGGCAGCGCCTGCTCGATACCTATGC
>JAEYYS010000321.1 GCA_023428335.1 Verrucomicrobiota bacterium
GATCGAACACGGCCGGGGCGGTGGGGGTGAATCCCGGGGCGGTGACGGTGAGGTTGCCGAGAAACAGCAGGGTGTTGGAACCGGTGCCCTGGATGTTGAGCCGGTCGGAAGTGCCGCTGGGATTCAACCCCAGCACGACCGTGCTTCCCGCCTGAAAATCGAGACTGCCTGAGCCGCTCAACGGCGCGACCTGCAGAGTGCCTAAATCATCCGTGGCAACGCCATCGCCGGCGTGGATCGTCGCCCCCGCAGCCGCGGTGAAGCTGACGCCACGAACGCTGCCGGTGCCTGCGAGGATGCCGCCGTTTTGAACGCTGACGGCTCCGCTGCCCGTGCTGGCGCCGGTGGCAAGCTGCAGCACGCCTTGATTCACCGTGGTGGTGCCGGTGTAGGTGTTGGCGCCACCGAGCACCTGGGTGCCGACGCCGGTTTTGATGAGGGCCAGCACGCCATCGGTGCCGACTCCGTTGCCGTCGCGCAGCAGGCCGCCGAACTGTGGTGCGCCGCTTGTGACGTTGAGGGTGAGGGTGGCGGTGGCGGCGCTGCCGGATTCGTTTTCGATGATGCCGGCACCGGCGCTGCTGCTGAGGCCACCGAGGGTTTCGGACTGGTTGTTGAGGCGCAGGATGCCGGCGTTGGCGCCGCTGCCGACAAGGCTGACCCGGCTGGTGTCATCGATCTGCTGGCTGGTGTTGAGCTGGACGATGGCGGGCGTGGTGCCGTCGCCAATGGTCAGATCCCCGCCGATGGCGGTGACGCCGGCGGTTTTGCCGAGTCGCAGTTCGCCGGCGGTAACGCTGCTGGCGCCGGTGAAGGTGTTTGCGGTGGTGCCGGACAGGGTCAGGATGCCGTTGCCGGTTTTGTGCAGGCCGCCGGAGCTGTTGGGAGTGAGTGTGGCGGTGCCGAGGACGACGCCGCTGCCGCCGCCACCGATCAGGGTGAAGGTGGGCGCCGAGGTGTAGCCGACCCCGGGGTTGGTGATGAGGATGCGCAGCAGTTGGCCGTAGGTCGGGCTGGCGGGATCGAGGTCGACCACGGCCGAGGCGGTGGCACCGCTGCCACCTCCGCCGTTGATCTCGACGTAGGGTGCTCCGATGTAGCCGCTGCCGCCGGCGGTGACGGGAATGCTGGTGACGCCGTCGCCGCTGGGGGCAAGCAGGGCGGCCGGCAGGGTGACGGTGTAGCCGTTGGTATCGATCCGGGCGCCGCCGGCGAAGTCGCCGAAGGGTCCGTTGACATAGACGTTGAAGGTGCCCGTGCCGCCGCTGCCACTGGTGTTGACGAAGGCCGAGCTGTTGGCACCCGCGCGCAGCAGTCCGCCGTTGAAATTGAGGCGCGAGGTCGTGGCGGCACCACTGCCGTTGTAATAGACAATGCTGCCGGTGATCAGGGTGCCGGCGTTGAGATTGAGGTCGGCGGTGGCAAGGGCGGTGTTGTTGTTCTGCTGGCCGAGCGTGACCATGAAGCCGGCGTTGTTGACCAGGCCACCGGCCACCGTCATGGCGCCACTGGCGGCGGCGCTGCCGCGGAAGCCCAGGGCGATGTGCTCGCCCGTGCGCTGGACCTCGCCGCCGGTGACGGTGAACTCCCAGCGCTGATTGCGGAACATGATGTACCTGGCGGTGTTGAGGGTGCCGCCGCTGACGTGCAGGATGGCCACCGCGCTGGCCGTGGCACCGTCCTGCGAATCGACCCGCTGGGTGGTCAGCGTGCCGCCGTTGAGGAAGAGGCCGCCGTAACTCGAGGCCCCGAGGGCGATGCCGCCGGAGTTGCTGGCGGTGGTGGTGGTGAGTTGACCGCCGGTGAGCACCACGGCGCCCGTGCGATTCTGTGCGGTGTCGTTCAGGCTGCCGGCACCGATGAAGACGTTGGCGCTCTCATAATCGGCACCGGGCAGCAGGCGCAGCAGGCCGGGTGTGGTGGTGCCGGCCTGGGTGGAGGCAGCGCCGGTGGACAATGGGCCGCCGACCTCCAGCGCCCCGGCGGTGATGGCTAGGGTGCCAGTGAGGACGACCCCGCCACTGAGGCGCAGGGTGCCGGCGTCGGCTTTGACCAAGCCGAAGTTGCCGCCCACCGAGGTCAGGTCGGAGGCGATGGTGAGGTCGGCGAGGGCGTTGCTGCTGTCGGCCACGTTGAAGGTGCGCGTGGCGCCGCCAAGGTCGAGCGTGCCGCCGGTGATGAGCGCGCCGAGCGGATGGTTGTCAGCGTTGACCGTGAGGTTGGCGCCGAGCGTCAGCAGGCCGCCTGCCCCCAGGCGGAGGATGCCCTCGCTGGCTGCCGTTGAACTGGCATCGTAAAAGCTGAGCGCCCCTGCAGTCCAGGTGTGGCCGGCGAGGTCGAGTTCCGCTGTGCCGCCAGCGGCGGCAATCACCACGGCGGTGGTGCTGTTGAGCGCCTGATCGATGCCGAACCGCAGCACGCCTTCCTGGAGGGTGGTGCTGCCGGTGTGACTGCTGGCACTGGCGAGAATCTGCGTGCCGGCACCACCCTTCACCAGCGCCAGTGTGCCGGCGAGGCTGCCATTGCGCAGCAGGCCGCTGAAGCTCTGCATGCCGCTGGTGTTAAGGATGAGCGTGGCATTGCTGGCGCTCTCGTTTTCGACAATGCCGGCGCCGTCGCTGCTGCTCAACCCACCGAGGGTCTCGGTCTTGCCGTTGAGCCGAAACACACCCGCCGTCGCATCCGTGCCTAGCAGATGCACAACGCTGTCATCGGCGATCTGCTCGCTGTTGACCAGCCGGAGCAGCACGCCGGCACTGCCGTCACCGAGCGTGAGATCCCCGGCGATGGCATCCACGCCTGTGGTCTTGGCGAGGTCGAGGCCACCGGCCAGCAGGCGGGTCATGCCGGTGTAGGTGTTGGCGTCGGCACCAGCGAAGGTCAGCACGCCGTTGCCGATCTTGGTCAGGCCACCGTCGATCTCGGCATCGCCATCGATCATCGAGTGCCCGAGCGCTTTGCTGATGCTGAGGTTGAAGCCGTTGCTGTCGATGACCCCGCCACCGTCGCGCACGTTCACCGTGGTCAGGCTGGTGGCGAGGGTGAGACTGGCGCTGTTGGCCTTGAGGGTGCCGCCGTTGAAGTTGAAGATCGAGGCACCGACTGTGCCGCCGGTGATTGTGCGACCGGTCGCCAAGGTGCCGCCATTGAGATGGATCGTGCCGCTGCTGCCCGTGTTGCCCGCCAGGTTCGAGCCGAGCAGGATCGTGCCACCGGTGGTGAGCGTGTCGAACAGGCCGGTGCCGGACAGGGTCATCTCGCTGGCGCCGCTGGTTTCGCCGTTTGAGTAACCGGCGCCGATGCGCACCACGGTGCTGGCACCGCCAACGATCATGGCGCCGCCGGAGATGTTGAGAAAGCCGCGGGCATTGGCGTTGCTGCGCCCCAGCACGACCCCGGCCGAACTGGTGCCGGTCGTCAGGGTGCCGGCGGTGATGTTGAAGGTGGCATTGCTGCCCTCGCCGACGCGGAAGGTGGCGCTGGTGCCGGTCATGAAGGCCGTGCCGGAAAAGTGGATGACACTGTTGCCGCCAAAACCGGACTGCCCCACCGGCACGGCAGCCGAGGTGCCGAGGGTGCCGGTGATGTTCAGCGTGCCACCGGTCACAGACAAGCCTGCGGCACTGCTGTAGACACTGCGGCTGTAGCTGCCTGACAGATTCACCACGCCGGCACTCATCGACAGTTGGCCCGCCTCGGCGACGGTGCCCGCCAGGGTCAGCGTGCCGGCACCGCCTTTGCTGAAGGTGAAGCCACCGGCGCTGACGTTGGCGGCGGCATCCAGGGTCAGGTCACCGGCACCGGTGAAGCTGACGTTGGCTGCCAGGGTGAGATTCGTCTGCAGCAGGGCCAGTGTGCCGGCGTTGGTCACCGTCACTGCCCCGCCCAGGGTCAGGCTGTGACCGCCGCCGGCCAGGGTGTAACCGGTGCTGTTGAACGTCAGACCGCCGGCCGTGATCGCCTCGCCCAGCGTGACCGTGCCGCCCGTGCCCCCAAAAATCGCCGTGTCATTGCCAGCATTGCTCCAGGCTTTCATGACGCCGGCCTCATTCCAAAACATCGCGCTGGTGTCCCAGGTACCGACACCACCGGTGGGATTGCCGGCCACGCCGTCGGCATCCCAGGTCAGACTCGCCGCCGACACCGATGCAACCGTCAGCCATCCGCCCAGCAAAATTCCGAAGGCTGAAGCGAAACGACGAGGGGATACAGTGGGCAATCGTGGCATACCAGTTGAGGGCAAGAAGAAGGGTACGCAGTCAAAGCAGGCACTATGCCAGTCAATCTTGCCGCCACGACCTTGATCGCTCCGTTCAACTCCCCTTCGCCACGGGCCGAACCGCCGTCGGCGCCCGAGTCAGGCAGGACACCGAGGACACGGCCACGTTCACCGAGGATTTCGAGACTGCGAGACGGACAGCACCAACACCACCGCGGCGATGGCCGCCGTCAAGGAACGCTGCCAGGGACTGGCGAACTCCTCACGCAGCCCCATCAAGATGCCAAAAAGGAGGATGCCGCTGGCAAGCAGTAGAAGCGAACGCTTCCTGCAACGGGGGGCGACGGTGAGATTTTCGTTCATAGGATGGATTTGCCCGATGTTTCTTTACGAGAACACTTGAGATCATGCACGGCTGAGCGGGAGTCGTCGATGACATTTGGCAAGCTTGCCAAAGCCCGACGCTTGCCTATTGACACCCTCTCCTTATCTAAGACAAGTGCCGATGGATTCACCCCCAACGCTGGGCAGTCGTGATCCGGCGCCGGACTTCGACGCCTGGCTGCGCACCGGCTGGCGGCGGCTGCGGGAATCCCCTGCCCTGCGCCGGCGCGTGCTCGGCTGGCGGGTGGCGAGCGACCGCTTGCACTGCGCGCATCTGTGGGGTCGCGCCCTGAGCCGGGCGGAGCTGGGTCATGCCGGCGAATGCCTGGCAGCGAAGTGGCTGCGGGCGCATGGGCGCCGCATCCTGCATCGCAACTACCGCGGCGCCCACCGCGGCGAGGTCGATCTGGTGGCCCGCCACGGGACGGTGCTGACCTTTGTCGAAGTGAAGACGCGCAGCGGCACGGCCTTCGGTCGCCCGGCCGATGCGGTGACGCCGGACAAGCAGCGGCTCATCCAGCGCGGGGCGCTCGACTGGCTGCGCCAGCTCGGTCAGCCGCGTCTGAGCTTCCGCTTCGACATCGCCGAGGTCTGGCTGATCCCGCACGAACTGCCGCGCGTGCATGTCATCGAAAACGCCTTCACCCTGCCCGACAGCTCGATGGCGGGTCGCTGACCTCAGCGCAGCAGCAGGGCCAGCAGCGGCAGCAGCAGGGCGAGGTCGGCCAGCACGCGGAAGGCGTCGGCCTCGAGTCGCTGACCGAAGCGCCAGAGCAGGCCGAGCAGGACCAGGCCGGCGGCGGCGAGCAGCGACAGGCTGGCAAGCGGTCGGCTGTCGCCCGCGAAGCCGCTGAAGCCGAGACCGAGGGCGAGCAGCAGGGCGAGGACGAGGTTGGGCCACTGGCTTCGGCGCTGCGGGGGCGGCGCCTCGCTCTGGACGATGACACCGAGGTTGGCGGTGAACAGCAGGGCCAGCAGCAGCATTTCCAGCCAGGGCAGCAGGCCGGCCGGCTGCTGGAAGCGGGCATGGGCGGTGCAGCCCAGGGCAAAGAGCAGGCCGGCCGCCGCCTCCTTGCGCATGAGGCGGCGCAGGCGGTCGAGCACGGCGGTTTTCCAGACGAGGAAGAACAGGGCGAAGGCGATCGCCGTGGCGACGATCTGGAAACCGCGGTCGAAGGGCAGTGCGTGCACGGCCAGGAGCAGGACGAAGAGGCCGGCTTGAAAGGCGAGCCGGCGTTCACGCAGGCCGGCACTGGCATAGACAACCAGATAGGCCGCCATCAGCGGCGTCAGGGTCGCGGCCTCCAGCAGCAGACCGGCAGGCAGGTGCCAGAGCGCCAGCCAGGCGGCGGCGACCGCGCCCGGTAGCACGCCCAGCAGCAGCAGCGGCCAGCGATAGCGACGGTAAAACCGGTGCCGAAGGTCGAGCAGAGCCTCAGGCACACCCCAGGTGTCGAACAGGCGGTCGAGCAGGTAGATGACCCAGACCACCAGGCCGAGTCCCGGCAGCACGGCCGGCGTCAGGTGCAGGCCATGCAGTTGGGCCAGCGCCCAGGTCCAGCCCACCGCAACCGCCGGCGCCTCCAGGCTGAGCAGGTGCGGCCAGAGCCAGGGCCGGGACAGACAGGGACGTTCCATCGACACGGCACACCTGTGGAAAGGCGCACGCCCCGGTCAACCGCCCATCAACGCGGCGGCAGGCTCTCCGGAGCCAGGCCGTACTGATCCAGCCACCAGCGCACGCGTTCGGCATCGCCGGGCTCAGGACCGAGACCGCGTTTCGTCCAGGTGCGCTGGTAATCCTTTCGCTTGGCCGACTGGATCTCCGCCAGCGATGGCTCGGTGGCCGGATCCGGCAGCGCCCCGCGATCGCCGGTGGCGGTGATCCAGCGCTCCAGTTCGGCGGCGAGTTCGGCCGTCCGCGCTGGTTCGCTCGCGGCGACATTGTCCAAACCGAGCGGATCGCGCTGCAGGTCGAAGAGTTCCACCCTGGGTCGATCCGACGTCAGAAACCGCGCCTGCGTCGCATCTAGGGTGCCGGCACGGTGCAGCTCGCGCAGCAGCGGCAAACCGGGATAGCTGGCCTCCTTGTAGCCCGACCAGTTCATCCAAGGCAACTCCGGCTGAAAGTGGCGAACGAAGAGGTGGTCGGCGGTGATCACCGCGCGGCTGCGGTCGGGCGCATCGCCGCAGCGGTCGCGCGCGGCGAAGATCTGCGCGCGCTGCGGGAAGCGGTCGCCAAACAGCGCGCGCCCCTCCATCCAGTCGGGCACCGGCAGACCGGCAAGCTGCAGCATGGACGGCGCGAGATCGATCAGACTGACCAGGCCCTGCTCAACGCTGCCGGCCTTGAGACCGGGACCGCGCGCCAGCAACGGCACCTGCAGGCCTTCGACACTCAGCCACTGCTTGCCCCAGGGCATGGGTCGGCCGTGATCGGCAAAGAACAGGACGATCGTGTGGTCGAGCACGCCCTCGGCGCGCAGCTGCTCCAGGATGGCGCCGACCCGTTGATCCACCGTTTCGACGCTGCGCAGGTAAGCGTACCAATCGCGGCGCACGAGCGGATGATCGGGATAGTTCGGCGGCAGGCGCAGCTCGGCGAGACGCGCGGCGTCATACTGCTCCGGAATGGGAAAGGGCCGGTGCGGCTCGACGATCTGGAACTGGGCGAAGAACGGCTGCCCCGGCCGGCGCTTGCGCCAGTCGTCGCCGTCGTACATCTGCGCCGGATCATGGGCGAAGTTGTAGTGGGTCTTGGCCTTTTTGATGACGCGACCACTGCGCACCGTGCCGGGCGCGGGCGCATTGGTGACAAACCAACCCGCCTCACGCAGCAGGGTCGGAAGCGGGCGATAGGGCGCGGCGAGCGGCTGCGGGTTTTCGACATCGTGCGCATGCAGTCCCGTGGTGATCTGATTCACCCCGAGGATGAAGGCCGAGCGCGAGGAACTGCAGACCGGCGCGGCGGCATAGGCGCGGGTGAAGCGACGTCCCTCGGCCGCGAGGCGATCGAGGTTCGGCGTCTGCACGCCCGCCGTGCCATAGGCGGCGATGTCGGGCGACATGTCATCGGCGACGATCCACACCAGATTCGGTGGCGTCGCGGCGGCGCTGAGCGCGGCGACACCGAGGACAAAAAGCAAGGCAAATCGGTTCACGGGCGGTCGGTCTTTTTCTTTTTCTGGGCACCCGCCTTGCCGTCCTTGCCGGCGGCGCGGTTCAGGTATTTGGCGTAGTTCCAGTCGTCCTTCCACACCTTCAACCAGGGCTGGTAGGCCTCGGCCTCATACCAGAAGGCCGGCACGGGATCGGCCGGCACCACCCGGCCCTCCGGATAATCGCGCCCCGCGAAGCTGGCCTCGATGCCAGCGTTGGCTTCCAAGAGGGCGGCCTTCAAGCGGGCGAAGACCTCGGGCTGTTCGATGCTGAGGTCGCGCGCCTCGGCGGGATCGGCCTCGACGTCGTAGAGTTCAAACCTGCCCTTGGCGAGGTCGTTGGTGAGGATCTTGTGCCGGCCGTCGATGAGCGCCGCCTTGGCGCCAAAACGAAACGGGATCGGCCTGGCCCGCGCGCCGGTCTCGCCGGCGAACAGCGGTTTCAGGCTGACGCCATCAAGCGGCTGGACAAAAACATCGGCCGGCAGGCCGAGCACATCGGCAACCGTCGGAAACAGATCGAGCGTGCAGGCCGGATGGCGGGTCACGCGCGGCCGGATGACGGCCGGCCATTCAAAGATGCCAGGCACGCGCAGCCCCCCCTCATAGACACTGCCCTTGAAATCGCGCAGGCCGCCGGTGCTCGATGGCTTGATCTCGCGCAGGCCACCGTTGTCGCTGTTGAACACCACCAGGGTGTCATCAGCCACACCCAGCTCGCGCAACCGCCCGCGCAGGCTGCCGATGCTGCGGTCCATGGCGGCAAGCTCGCCGTAGTGAGGGGCTGAGAGATCGTCGAGATCCTCGAACGGCGCCTTGTCACTCGCCGCCGCCTTGAAGGGCGAGTGCGGGCTGCCGAACCAGACGACCGCGAAGAAGGGCTTGCCGGCGCGGTGGCGGTCTTCGATGAACTTCAGCGCCTCGGCGACAATGACTTCGGAGGAATCGCCGGTGAACTGCTCGGGCACGCCTTGGCGACCCAGGCGCGGATTCATGTCGATGAAATTGGTCGCCGACACCCAGGTGTCGAAGCCGAAGGCCCCCGGGCTGCGCGGATCCCCGGCCAGCACCGGCGCGCCGGGCCCCTTGAAACCGTCGAGATGCCACTTGCCGAAATGACCGGTGGCGTAACCCGCCTTTTGCAGGGCCTGGGCGATCGTTTTCTCCTGCAGGCGCAGGGCGTAACCGTGCGAGAGCACACCGGTGCGGTCGTTGGTGCGACCGGTCAGCGCCGTCGCACGGGTCGGCGAGCAGACCGGGTTGCCGGCATAAAAACGCTCGAAGCGCAGGCCATTGGCGGCCATGGCGTCAAGGTTCGGCGTCTGCAGGCGCGGATGACCGTTGTAACCGGTCTGGCCCCAGCCCATGTCATCGGCCATGAGGAAAATCACGTTGGGGCGCGGCGCCGCCAGCGCGGCGACCGGCAGCAGCAGGAGAAGGAGCAGGCGTTTCATCGGCCGATGACAACGCCGGGGCGGCGGCGATGTGTCAAAAACCCGCGGCAGTTGTCAGACCGGCGGAGGCGGCGTAAGCTGGACCATGCCCCTGCCCGACGAGGACACCCTGCACCAGCGCATGCGCAAGCTGCGCCTGCGCGAGGAGGATTTGCAGGAGAGCTTCATCCGCGGCAGCGGCCCGGGCGGACAGAAGGTCAACAAAACGTCATCGACCGTGGTTCTGAAGCACGAACCGAGCGGGATCGAAGTGCGCTGCCAGCGCGAGCGTTCGCAGGTGCTCAACCGTCACTGGGCGCGGGTGGAACTCTGCGACAAGATGGAGGCCGCGCGCCAGGAGGCGCGACTGGCCGAGCAGAACGAACGGGAAAAGACCCGCCGACAGAACCGGCCTCGGCCGCGTGGCCTCAAGCAGCGCATCCTCGAGGGCAAAAAGCAGCGCTCCGGGGTGAAGAAGCAGCGCGGGCGGGTGCGGGGCGACGATTGAGCGGCGTCCGATTCCCCGCAAAATTTGTCCTTCCCGCCCGAGGGGTGGCGGGCTATAACGCGGCCACACCATGCCCGCCAAAAAAATTAACATCGCCGTCGTCGGCCTCGGTTTCGGGGCGGAATTCATCCCCATCTGGCAGCGTCATCCGAACACGACCTGCCATGCGATCTGCCAGCGCGATCCGAAGAAACTGGCCGCCATCGGCGACGCCTTTGGCGTGGCCAAGCGCTACACCGACTACGCGGAGATGCTCAAGGATCCGGAGATCGATGCCGTGCACATCAACTCGCCCATCCCCGACCACGGCTGGATGTCGATCGCCGCGCTCAAGGCCGGCAAACACGTCGCCTGCACCGTGCCGATGGCGACCAGCATCGAGGACTGCAAAAAGATCTGCGACCTGGTGAAGAAGACCGGGCTCAAGTACATGATGATGGAAACCGTGGTCTATGCCCGCGAGTTCCTGTTCATGAAGGAACAGCTCGACAAGGGCCGCCTCGGCCGCCTGCAGTTCCTGCAGGCCAGTCATCAGCAGGACATGGACGGCTGGCCGAACTACTGGCCGGGCCTGCCGCCGATGTGGTACGCGACCCATTGCGTCGGCCCGGTGGCGGCGCTCGCCGGTGCGCCGGCCGAGTACGTCAGTTGCTTTGGCTCGGGCACGATCCGCAAGGAACTCGTCAAAAAGTACGGCTCGCCCTTCGCGGTCGAAACCGCCCACGTGAAGTTCAAGGGCAGCGATGTCAGCGCCCGCGTCATTCGCAGCCTGTTCGACACCGCGCGCCAGTACCGCGAAAGCATCGATGTCTATGGCGACAAGGCCTCGATCGAGTGGCCGCTCATCGAGCATGAGCCGCTGGTGCTGCACACCGCCAAGCGCCCCGAGCCGAAGATCCCCAGCCTGGTGCGTTCGCCCGACTACGCCAAGCGCCTGCCCAAGCCGATCCGCGACTTCACCACCAAGGGCGTGTATGACCTCGCCAAGAAGACCCACCTCAGCTTCACTCAGGGCAGCGGCCACGGCGGCAGCCACCCGCACCTCGCCCACGAGTTTGCCATGGCCCTGGTCGAGGACCGCGAGCCCTTCCCGAACGCCAAACAATCGGCCAACTGGACCTGCGTCGGCCTCTGTGCCCACGAGTCGGCCCTGGCCGGCGGCAAGATCGTCAAGCTGCCCGCCTTCACCCAGTAGGCAGCAACTGTCTTTGTTGAAGGAGTTCAGGAATTGAGTGTGAAGGCTGGTTCCTTGAGCAGAAGGTTGGCGAGTTCAGCGAGTTTTCGCATGAGGGCGACCAGGGCTACTTTGGGAGCTTTGCCGTGGGCAACGAGGCGTTGGTAAAGTGGGCGCAGCACAGGGTTGCAGCGTGCAGCGACCAGCGCTGCCATGTAGAGTGCGGTGCGTGCCTGAGATCGTCCGTGAGCGATGTGTCGCTGCCCCCGTCGTGGGCCGCTGTCATGGTTGAATGGAGCCAGGCCGGCGAGAGCTGCGGTCTGGCCTCGCCGCAGCGAACCGAGTTCGGGCAGAGCGGCCAGCAGCATCCAGGCGGTGCGTGCACCGATGCCCTGCACGGTGGTGAGGCGTGCGACCTGCTGGCGGATGGTCGCGTCAGCCTGTTGCAGGGATTCGATCTGCGCCTCAAGCCGCTGCAGGTGCCTCTTGAGCACGGCAGCCAGACGTAGTGCCTGGGAGCGCACAAAAGCATCGTGATGATGCTCGGTGCGGTTGTGCTCCTGGCGGATGAGCACGAGGAGTTCCTGACGTCTTGCCACCAGCATGGAGAGGCGTTGTTGTGCCGGTGAACGCGGGGAGGTGGGAGCAGGCTCAAGGGTGCGTCCGTAATCGGCAAGCAGCGCCGCATCCAGCGAGTCGGTCTTGGCCAGCAGGCCGCGCGCGCGTGCGAAGTCTCGCGCCTGGCGAGGGTTGAGCAGCGTGACGCGAATGGTGGCGGCGTGAAGAGCCTGCATCAGCAGGTGTTCATAACCGCCGGTGGCCTCGCAGATGATGTGCGGCACATCTTGGAGGCGGCGCAGATCGGTGAGCAGGGCATTGATGCCCGCGATGCTGTTGGGATAGGAACGCCGCTTGGAAAGGGCGGGATGAGAACTCAGTTCGAGGGAGAGCTTGGCGATGTCGATGCCAAGGTAGGTGATGGAGGCTGGGGATGTCTGCATGGTGGTGGATGTGGGTGTGAGGCTCTGCCTTGTGATGCGAGCTGGAGGCGAGTAGGATCACCACCGCTCTGGCAACTGTTCGAGTTGACGCACGGAGAGCGGCACCGGCTCTGGCTACCAGCGGACTGCAAGGTCCAAGGGACGCGACGAGCTCGGCACCGCGGTGGGGGGGGGGGGGGGGGGCGGCCCCCGGGGGGGCGCCCCC
>JAEYYS010000323.1 GCA_023428335.1 Verrucomicrobiota bacterium
TCAAGGGTCAAGGGTCAAGGGTCAAGGGTCAAGGGTCTCCGCTTTTTCGCCCGAAGCCCAAGGGGCGGGTTGACAGGGCGTGCCGGGGAGCGGACGTAGGGGGTCGGTCATTTCCCCCGCACCTCGGGTGGCGCGACCGCTGTTTCCGACCGTCCCTGACTATGAAAACCGTCGCCATCGTTGGCCGCCCGAACGTGGGCAAGTCCGCCCTGTTCAACCGCCTCGCCGGCATGAACATCTCCATCGTCCACGACCTGGCGGGCGTGACGCGCGACCGCATCACCGCCGAATGCCGGCGCGGCCGCAAGGTGTTCCAGATCATGGACACCGGCGGCATCGGCGAGAACACCAGCGACATCCTCACCGAGCAGGTGCAGACCGAGGCGGCCATCGCCTTGGAGGTGGCCGACCTGCTGCTCTTCGTGGTCGACATTCATGAGGGTGCAACCCCGGTCGACGAGTCCCTGGCCCGCCTGCTGCGACGCGTCAACAAGCCGGTCGTTTTGGTGCTCAACAAGGCCGACTCCGACAAGCGGCGGATGGGGTCCGGTGAGTTTGGCCGGCTCGGCTTTGGCGACAGCGCCGAGGTCAGCGCCGTGCACGGCCTGGGCATCAAGGAACTGGTGGAACTGATCAGCGACCGCCTCGAACTCGAGGATGAGGAGACCGAGGAGGAGGCCGAACAGCGCCGCGCCAAGCGCCCGCTCAAGATCGCCATTGTCGGCCGCCCCAACGCCGGCAAGTCCTCACTGGTCAACGCCATCGTCGGCCAGGAGCGCGCCATCGTCAGCGAGGTGCCCGGCACCACCCGCGACAGTCTCGACATCCACTGCACCTTCAATGGCCGCGCTTACCAGCTCATCGACACCGCCGGCATCCGTCGCCAGGCCAAGCTCGACGAAGCGGTCGAAATTTTCAGCGTCCAGCGCTCCTACCAGGCGATCAAGCGCGCCGACATCTGCCTGCTCGTCATCGACTGCGCCGGCGGCGCCAAGATGCAGGACCGCAAGGTCGCCCAGCTCATTCTTGAGGAGAAAAAGCCCTGCATCCTGGTGATGAACAAGTACGACTTGTACCATCCCTCGGCCAAGCAGAAGGACCGCATCGAGGAGCTTGAGGAGTCGATGCGCCGCGAGTTCTTCTTCCTCAACTACGCGCCGCTTGTCGCCATCTCGGCGAAGAACCGCGAGCACATCGGCAAGCTCTTCGTGCAGATCGAGGGAGTGCGCCGCGGCGCCCAGACCCGCATCGGCACCGGCGTGCTCAACCGCCTGCTGCATCAGGCCATCGAAAACACCCCCGGCCCGCTCGGTCGCAGCCAGCACGCCTTCAAGCTGCTGTACGCCACCCAGACCAACAGCCCCGAGGACGAGGAGGTGCCGGTGCCGCAGTTCGTGCTCTTTGCCAACCGCGCGGCCAAGCTGACCGACAGCTACCTGCGCTTCCTGGAAAGCGTCATCCGCAAGGAGTGGCCCGCCCCTGGCGTGCCCTTCCGCATGAGCGTGCGCGGCAAACAGCCCAAGGAAAAGAGGGGCGGTCGCTGACCCAGCCATCTCCCCAAGGCGCGCCCGGCCGGCGCGTCTTTTTTTGTCATCATTATTTTAGTAATCCTGATATTCAGGATTGCTTTATGAATTGCCGCCTCCTATCCTCGGTGCAATTCCCGAAAAACCATGAACAAGCTGATCCTCCTGCCCAGCGATGTCCCGGCGACCGGCAAAAGCACGCTCGCCCGTTGCCTCAGCCGCTACCTGGACCAGCACGAGGTGCCGCACCGCTGCCTGGCTGTGGGCGAGGAAGCCCACTTCACGGATGAAGTCGAGCTCGCGCAGATGCAGCCGCAGCGCCTGCTGGCGCTGTTTGAAACGGCATCGGTCGTCATTCTCGACCTGGCCACCGGCTGCGCGGCGCCCTTTGCACGACGCTTTGAAGCTGGCGACTGGGCGGGACTGCTCGCTGAGCACAACATCAGCCTGACAGTCGTGCTGCCGGTCACTGCTGATCCCGACAGTTTTGAACCGGTGCTGGAGGCAGTCGAGGCCTATTCCGATGGCGCCGAGTATGTCATCACCCACCTGCTCTCCGGCTGTTACGACAGCGAGGACCGCGATTGGGATCGCAGCTACGCGGCGCGGGTCATGGACATGTTCGAGACTGCCGAACTCTATTTTCCGGAAGCGGGTGCCGGCCTGGAAACGGAATTGCGCGCACGCCGACTCACCCTGGCACAGGCTCTGATGGTGCCCGCCGCCGAATCCCTGCTGGCCAAATGGCTGCAGCCGGTGCTGGCGCAGATCGACGGTGTCCGTCGCGCCCTTTTCGGCGAAACCCTGCGCCCGACAGCGCCGCTGCACAACGCCCAAGGCAAGCCCTCGCGCCAGACCCGCGTGGCGGCCTGAGGCTTGCGTCAACGCCGGGCCAGCGTGGCCCGCACCTTACTTCTTCGGCTCGGGCGGCGTCTGCTTGGGATGGCCTTCAAGGGCCACCACCGAGGTGGCCGCCTCAGTCGGAAAATCGGCCGGCACAGCCGCCGTCGCCTTGACCTCACCCGTGGCCACCCATTCGGTGCCGCGCTGCAGGGTCAGGTAGAAACCGCGGCAGAGCATCGAGTAGTCGGCGTGGCCGAGCGTCGTGTGGAAGACCCGGCCCTTGCCGTGTTTCAGCACCATCAGATTCGGCTCCTGTTCGCCGGTGAGGTCGGACTTCGCCGTGGCCAGGATTTCGACGTTCTCGGCCGGACCGCGCAGGCTGCTGTACAGCTCATCCTTGGTGTGCTTCCAGCGCTTCGGCAAACCGCGCGTCACCGGATGATCGGCGTTCTGCACCTCGACAACGAACTCGTGCTGGGGGCCGTGGGCACCGCCCTTGCCCGGGCGGGTGTCACGGAACAGCTTGCCATCCTTGACGTACAGCCAGGGGCCGGACTTCTCATCGCGACCGCCCCAGCCGCCGACACCGATCATGCGGTTGTAGGCCTTCCACTCCGGGAAGGAATTGTTGGCGGCGTGCACGGCAACAAAGCCGCCACCGGCCTGGACGTAGGCATCGAAGGCCAGCTGCACCTTCTCCGGCCAGGGTTCGCCGTTGTAATTGCTGACCACGGCGGCGTAGTCGGTGAACTTCGGATTCCAGGCGGCCCAGGCCTCCAGGTCGGAACCCTTGGGCGGCGAGGTCGAAACCTCGACAGTGAAGGCACCGCTGCTCTCCAGCGCGTGCTTCAGCACCGGTGTGGTGATGTCCCACTTGTGGTTGTTCTGACCGTCGACTATGAGCACACGCAGGCGCGCCTCGCTCTGGGCGAGAACGACCGTGAGCAGGACGGCAAACAAACAGAGAGCGGGCAGCAGGCGCTTCATGGTGGGCGGCATGTTGGATAGGTTCGGTCAGACTGCAAGGGCTGGAAGATCCGATTTGGGCATCCCCATCTCCGGTCTTCCATCTCCGATCTTCTATTTCTTGAGCGGGTGTTCCTTGAGGATCTCGTCGGTCATGTAGAAGTTGACGCGATCGGCAGTGGCGGCACGCACCTGCTTGACCTTCTCGGGCGACACAAAGGCGCCGTCGTTGCCGAAGCTCTGGCGCACGTAACTGAGCACGGCGGCGAGTTCCTCATCGTTGAGCAGGCCGGCGAAACCCATCATCGGCGGCACGCCCTTGCTCGGGTCGAAGTGCTGGCCATTGACCTCGATCGGACCCCCCAGCCCCTTGAGCGCGATTTTGATGAGGCGCTCGTCGTTGTCGATCCAGTCGCTCTTCGACAGGGTCGGGTAAATGTTCGGGATCCCCTGCCCGTTCGGCTGGTGGCAGGTGGCGCAGTGGGCGTCGCGGGTGAACACCTCCTTGCCGAGCGCATACACCTTGGTCTCGGCCGGATTGAGCTTGCGGGTCGGCCCATAGGCGGCCGCCTCGGCGCTCGGCGCGGCATCCTCGATCTTGAAGGTGCCAGCCAGCCAACCCGCGGCGTTCGGGTTGCCGGCAAGGTCCAGCTGAGCCGCCTTCTGCAGGGCCTCGATGTCGTCCTTGAGGGTGTATTCCAGGATGTGCTTGGTGACTGGCCCCATCCACTTGTCGAGCGGCAGCTTCAAGGCCTCCAGGGCGATGCGGGCGCCGTCGGCGTTGTCGAGCCAGGAGGCGGCCACGATCGCCTCCAGGCGCACGCGGCCATGGGCGTCGCGTGCCGCCATGAGCAGCAGGTCGGTGGCACCCGGGATCTTTTCCGGATTGAAGCGCAGCACGCTGGCGGCCGCAGCACGGGTCTCGTGCTTCTGACCCGTCAGGCAGCGCTTGACCAGCTCCACATCCGGACGGTTCTGCGCCCAGGTCGCCCACAGCGCCTCGCAGAGGTGATGCTCGTAGCGCGGGTCGGTCTTGTCGAGCGCCGCCGCCCAGGCCTTGACCGCTGGGATGACCTCATCGGCCGGGCGACCGCGCAGCTCGCGGCGGGTGCGGTAGCGGGTGCGGTACTCCGGCAGCTTCAGATTCTCCAGCAGCTCGGGCAGCGTCGCCCCATGCACCTTCGCCGGCTGGACGAGCGGTCGCGAGGGATAGGTGATGCGATAGATGCGGCCGTGGTCATGGTCGCGGTTCGGGTCGCGCGCGTTGTGCTGCATGTGACCGATGAGGGCGTTGTGCCAGTCGACCAGATACAGCGAGCCGTCGGGCGCGAACTCGATGTCGACTGGCCGGAAGTTGCCATCGGTCGAGGAGATCAGATCGGCGATCAGCTCGCCCTCATAACCGGCGCCGTTGTCGCGCGGCATGCCCATGCTGGTGCCGAGGAAGCCGATGCTGTTGCAGATCATGAAGGCACCCTGGTGGGCGTCGGGAAAGTGGCGCGAGGAGACGAACTCGGCGCCGGAGGTCGGCCGCGAACGCTTGGGCACGAACTGACCGACCTTGGGATTTTCGATGCCGTAGGGCATCTTCGCCGAGATTGGCAGGCCCCACCAGTTCTCGCCCGGCGAACCGTCGGAGATGTGGCACTGCTCCCAGTCGTTGAAGCTGATGCCCCAGGGATTGGAGACATCGACCTGCGCATAGCGCTCCAGGCGGAACGATTTCGGATCGAAGCGCCAGACACCGCCGTCGTTGCAGCGGCGCGGCCCATAGGGCGTCTCGACCTGGCTGTGCAGGAAGCGGCCCTCCCCCATGTAGATCGCCCCGGAGGCATCGGCGCAGTAGGCCGAGATGGCGTGATGGGTGTCGTGCGTGTCGAAGCCGTGCAGCAGCAGTTCCTTGCGGTCGGCCCGGTCGTCGCCGTCCTCGTCGATCAGCAGCACCAGGTTCGGTTCCTCGGAAACATAGACCCCTTCCGGCGCAATCTCGAAACCGATGGGCAGGTGCAGGCCATCGGCAAAGGTCGTCTGCTTGTCGGCCCGACCATCGCCATTCGTGTCCTCCAGAATGATCAACTTGTCGTTCGGCGCCGGATCACCGGGTTTCCAGTGCGGGTAGGCCGGCATCACCGCCACCCAGAGGCGACCCTTGTTGTCGAAGCTGAGCTGGACCGGGTTCTTCAGGTCGGGGAACTCCGCTTCCGAGGCGAAGAGGTCGACCTTGTAACCCTCGGCCATGGTGAAGCTGGCGAGCGCCTGGTCGACGTTCTTGTACTCGATGCTGCCCATCTTGCCCTTCGAATCCTTGGGATCGAAGTTGGTCGGCACCGGCGGCAGCGGGTGGGTGCGACTGTCATCGACCGCCACTTCGGTTTTCGCGCCGGAGGCGAGATCGTGGATGAGCTGGTCGCGCAGGGCCATCATCTCGCGGGTCTTGCGCACCTCGTCGGGGTAGTTCTGCGGTCCGTAGGGATTGTAGCGCTGGCCGTGGCTGTGCACGCCGTTGACCAGGTTGTAATCGTTGTTCCAGAACCAGTCCTTCTGCTTCACCGCCGCATGCACCTTGGCGGGATCGGCCTTGGACTGGTGCGACTGATGGCCATACAACCCATTGGCGAGGATCTGCGCCAGTTCACGGTAGCCGGCCTCGGTCGGGGCAAAGCCGTTGATCGTGAAGGCGGGGCCGCCCTTCGCGTAGAGATCGCGGGTCGGCGTGAACAGGTCGACAAAGGTCAGGCCGTGGGCCTTGGCGACCTTTTCGATCGCCGCGCTGTACAGGGCGAGGTTGGCATTTTCGCGAACGCCGTCGGGCAGGTCGCGCTTGGCCGAGAGGTTTTCAAAGGCGATTGGCGACACCAGCACCAGGCGCGGGGCTTCCTGGCCGTTGTAGGCCTTGCTGAGCGTGTGCTTGACGAAGGCGGTCAGTTCCGCCTCGAAGTTGCCGACCCGCTCCGGGCCGCCGAAGGATTCGTTGTAACCAAAGAAGGCGACAATGGTGTCCGCCTTGAGATGGTGCAGCCACTGATCGGGCGTCGAGAAGAAACCCTTGCCGTAATGGGCCTGCAGTTCCGGATGAAACACCTCCGCTCCGGGGAAGGCCCACTGCGAGGCGCGGGCGGGATGTGGGCGGAAGCCGGGCGTGTCACCGGGACGGCCCATGTTGCGGATGAACAGCTTGTCGTTCGGGTAGCGCAGGTGAAACTCGGTCTCCAGGCGCGAGAAATAGACATCGCGTTCGGCCAGGCCGTTGCCGAGAAAGACGATGCGTTCGCCGGGAACCGGCGCGGTGGCGGTCTGCGGCCGGCTGCGGGTGGCTGCCGGCGGTTCCTCCTGCGGCGCGTGCGGGGTCGGACTGCCCTTGCTGGCGTCCGGCCAGTTGCGCGGATCGGTTTTGTCGCCCTTCAGTTTCACCGAGGCCATGCCGGCCTTGCCCTTGGGCGGGTTCTTTTTCGGCGCCGGCGACTGGGCCGACACGGAAACGAGGGCGAGGAAGAGGGGAAGAATCAGGAAGCGCATGACAGGGGACGTTGGGACACCTCCGCAGTGGAGGGAGGGCGACTGTATGCCCGCAGCGACCGGCGAAACCAGACAAAAATTTTTCGCGGCCCACTGGCTGCGGGTTGCAGTCCCCTCGTCCCCCGGAAAGTTCACCGCCAGCGGGGCGTTGTCATCGGCCATGCGTTCCCTGCTCTGCCTGCTCGCCCTCTCCGCCGCGCCACTGCTGCCGGCCGTCGAAACGCCAAATTTGGTTGTCATCTTCATGGACGACATGGGTTATGCCGACATCGGCAGCTTTGGCGCGAAGGACTACGCCACCCCGAACATCGACCGGCTCGCCCGCGAGGGCCGCAAGTTCAGCCACTTCCACGTCGCCCAGGCGGTGTGCAGCGCCTCGCGCGCCGCCCTGCTCACCGGCTGCTACCCGAACCGCATCGGCATCCATGGCGCGCTCGGGCCAAAATCCACACACGGCCTGAACGCCAACGAGATGACCCTGGCCGAAGTGGTCAAGCAGAAGGGCTACGCCACCGCCGCGGTCGGCAAATGGCATCTCGGCCACCTGCCCAGCTTCCTGCCCACCCGCCACGGTTTCGATGAGTACTACGGCCTGCCGTACTCGAACGACATGTGGCCCTACCATCCCGAGGCCAAGCCCGGCACCTACCCGCCGCTGCCGCTGCTGGAGAACGACAAGGTCATCGACGCCGAAGTCACGCCCGAGGATCAGAAGCGCCTGACCACCGATTACGCCCAGCGCGCGGTCGACTTCATTGAGCGTCGCAAGGACGGTCCCTTCTTCCTCTACCTCGCCCACAGCATGACCCACGTGCCGCTGTTCGTCAGCGACAAGTTTGCCGGCAAGTCCGGCAAGGGCCTGTATGCCGATGTCATGATGGAGGTCGACTGGTCGGTTGGGCGCATCCTGGACACGCTCGACAAGCATGGCCTCACGGAAAAAACCTGGGTGATCTTCACCTCCGACAACGGCCCCTGGCTGAGCTACGGCGATCACGCCGGCTCGGCCGGTCCGCTGCGCGAGGGCAAGGGCACCGCCTGGGAGGGCGGCACCCGCGTCAGTTGCCTGATGCGCTGGCCCGGCCAGATCCCCGCCGGCAGCACGAGCGACACCCAGCTTGCCACCCTCGACCTGCTGCCCACGATCGCCGGTCGCCTCGGCGCCGAACTGCCCAAGCACCCGATCGACGGTCGCGACGTCTGGCCGGTGATCGCCGGCGACGGTCCCAATCCGCACGAGTTCTACGCCTGGTACTATCAGAACAACCAGTTGCAGGCCGTCACCAGCGGCGATGGCCGCTGGAAGCTGGTCCTGCCCCATGGTTACCGCAGCCTCAACGGCCGCGCGGGCGGCAAGGGCGGCATCCCCGTGAAGTATGAACCCCTCAAGGTGACGGCGCCGGCCCTCTACGACCTGCAGGCCGACCTCGGTGAAAGCCGCGATGTCGCCGCCCAGCACCCGGAAGTCGTCGCCCGCCTGCAGGGTTACGCCCAACAGATGCGCGAGGAACTCGGCGACAACCTGCGGCAGCGCCCGAAAGGCAAGGGCACGCGTGAGCCCGGCCGCGAGTAGTCATCACCAAGCGCCGCGGGCATTTCAAATCTCGGATTGCAGAGGCGGGAGCTTCCAAGCCCGCGTTGTGGCCAACGCGCCTACAGCTTCGGCGGGGCCGGCTTGATCGGCGACTGCTGGCCGCTGACGACGCCACGCGCCTTCGTCGGGCGCTTGTAGATCGTGTCGCCGCAGGCAATGAACAGCTCGCTGAGGTCCTTGCCGCCGAAGCAGATGTCATGGGCGGGTTGCGGGGTGGGGAGGATGAAGTTCACCCGCCCCGCCTGATCGCAGACCTGGATGCCGAGCGCGGTGGCGACGTAGAGCCAGCCGTGGGTGTCGACGCAGAGGCCAGAGGCATTCAACCGTGAATTGCGTT
The DNA here is from genome assembly GCA_023428335.1 of Verrucomicrobiota bacterium. Classification (GTDB taxonomy): domain Bacteria; phylum Verrucomicrobiota; class Verrucomicrobiia; order Verrucomicrobiales; family Verrucomicrobiaceae; genus Prosthecobacter. Next base: position 8,783 of record JAEYYS010000323.1, read on the forward strand.
CGTTACCATCTCGATCAAGTTGACAGAAACGCTGTGCATTCACCAGTTCCCCATCAGGTTGGAGACTAAAACAGCCGACATATTCATTGAGTGGACCACTGGTGAAATAGAGAACTGTCTGATCTGGCGAAAGCGTGATGGCGTTGGGTTGACTGCCGAACTCCGTCGCGCTGACGGGAAAGTCCATGGTCCTGCCATCGGGAAAGATTCCACGCATGATGTTTCCCGAACGCGATGTGAAAAAGCAAATGCCTGAGTGAGTGAAACATAGACGCTCAGGCTCCACCTCCATGCCATTGGCCAAACGAGCCCAAGACAACTCCTTGCCGACTCGTCTACCGTCATCATCCAGTCCCACAATGATCTGCTTTTCAGACGGCTTCCCCTGCTCGGAGACTCGAAGTGTCCCACCAGCATCGAAAGCAAGGCCCAGCGC
>JAEYYS010000097.1 GCA_023428335.1 Verrucomicrobiota bacterium
GTTTAGTGTTTAGTGTTTAGTGTTTAGTTTTGGTTCTTGGCTCCATGCTGCGAAGCGGAGGGGTGAAAATCCTGTTTTCGGTGCTGGCGGATTCGGCTTAACTGGCGGGTATGAATGACCTGCTGCTGCTGGCACCCCTGCCGGATTTTTTGCTGCAACCGCTGCGTGCGGCCTATGCCTGCCATGACGGCGTGACGGATTTGGAGGGGGTGCTGGCCCGTGAGGCGGGCTCGATCCGCGGCATTGTCCAGGCCGGTGGCACGGTGGTGCCGGAGGCGCTGCTTGAGCGACTGCCGGCGCTCGAAATCCTGACGGTTTTCGGCGTTGGCTACGACGGTGTGCCGATCGAGTACTGTCGCCGGCGCGGCCTGCGGGTGACCAACACCCCGGACGTCCTGACCGACGATGTGGCCGACTTGGCGGTGGCCCTGGTGCTGATGACTTCGCGGCGGCTGGCGGAGGCGGAGCGGTTTGTCCGGGCTGGCGCGTGGCCGGCCGGGCCGTTTCCGCTGGCACACGCCCTGCGTGGCAAGATCGCCGGCATCTTCGGTCTGGGCCGGATTGGCGCGGCGATCGCGCGTCGCCTGGCGGCGCACGGCCTGCGCATCGCCTACCACGGCCGCCGGCCGCAGCCGGTGGAGCATGCCTACTGCCCGACCCTGCTGGAGCTGGCGGAGGTGTCGGACTTTCTGATTGTCGCCTGTCCCGGCGGTGCCGAGACCCGGCATGCGGTGAATGCCGAAGTGCTCCAGGCGCTGGGGCCGCGCGGCACGCTGATCAACATCGCGCGCGGCAGTGTGGTCGATGAGGCCGCGCTGGTGCGGGCATTGGCGGCGGGCTCGATCCGGGCGGCGGGTTTGGATGTGTTTGAAAACGAGCCGCAGGTGCCGGCCGAGCTGCGCGCTAGCGAGCGGGTCGTGCTGCTGCCGCATGTCGGCAGCGGCACGCACGAGACGCGGGCGGCGATGGCGGGGTTGGTGCTGGAGAATCTGGCGGCGCATTTTGCCGGCCGGCCCCTGCCGACACCGGTGCTGTGAACGCGCGGTTGCGTGCGGGGAGGCCGCGGTGCATGGATGGCGACCATGAAATTCCTGCTCGCTGCCCTGCTCGCTGCTGTGGTCTCCTTTGGCTGGAGCCTGCTGTCGCGCGAGGTGATGACCTGGCGGCAGGCGGGTGTGCACGGCTTCAGTCACGAAAGCGAACTGGCCGCCCTGATCCGCAAGGGGGCGGGCAATGGGCGCGGCATCTACACCCTGCCGCATCCGCGCCAGGCCCTGTCTTATGCCGGTCATGAGCAGGCCAAACTCGACGCCGAGTACGCCAAGGCGCTGGAGGACGGGCCCTATGTGCGCGCCATTGTGCGTCCCGGTCCGGGCGCGCCGTCGCGCGGGCTGGCCCTGGGGCTGGAGTTCGGTCGCTCCTTGATTGGCGCGCTGCTGCTGGCCGCCCTGATGGCGCCGGCGCTGTTGAACTATGCCGGCCGGCTCGCCTTTGCCGCGGGTGCGGGTGTTTTTGTCGGTCTGCTCGGCGTGCTGCCGGAGATGATCCATCATGAGTTACCGCCGCGCGAGGTGCTGGTGGCGACGGCCGACGCCTTCATTGAGTGGCTGCTGGCCGGTGCGGTGCTGGGCCTGTGGGTCGGGCGCGACCCGACGGCTCGCGACGCGGTTTAGGGTGAAATTTTAAGCTCGCCTTGCCAAGGGCGGGCTGGCAGGATGGCGGTTAACCCCCGTCATGTCGTTTTTTTCAAACCCTCGTGTTTGGCGAGCTGCCGCCGTTTCTCTGCCCCTGCTGACCGTTGCCACCGTCTGGTGGTTGGCGGGCGAACCGGTATCGCCGCCGGCAGCCGGCGAGGCGGTGTCGATCCGCACTTCTGGCGGTTTGGCACAGCTGCCGCAGGTGGGAGCGAGCACGGCCCAATCCGCACCCGCTGCCGAGGACATTTTCCGTCGCTTTGAAAACTGGGCGGCGGCGCACCGCGGGGGTGAGGTGCGCGAGGGCATGGAGTTGGCGCGCGAGCGTCGCCAGGCCTTGCAGGAACTGATTCAGAGTGATCCGCGGGCGGCCCTGGCGCGCGCGCTGCCGTGGACGCTGCGCCGGCGTTTGCCGGCCGAGGTGACGGCCCTGTTGGAGGAGCGGGTGTCGGCGACGGGCGAATTTTCGGTCATGGTCTCCACGCCCGCGCCGGGGTCGGGGGAGCGGCCGCAGACCTTTCGTGCCCTCAACCTTGAGGGGCGCAGCTACCGTGCCTTTGTGTTTGGGCGTCGCGAGCATGTGACGACCAAGTACCGGTTGGCGGCGGATGGCATTGCCGTGGATGATGTGATGGCCCTGTCGGACCGGCCGGCGCGGGCGCCGGAGCCGGACGAACCGGTGCCGGCCGGTCCGGCCGAAGTGGTTGAGCGCGATGGCCATCAGGTCGCCACGGCATCGGCAGTGCCGGTGGTATCCGGGGGGCGCAGTTATCAGGTGTGCTGCCAGGCGCATGCGGGTGCTCTCGAGCAGGAGTGGGTGGCGGCGGAGGATGTCATCGGGCCCGATGCTGGCTATGACGTGCAGCCCTCAGCCTGGACCGAGGGACCGAAGAAGGCGCTGGTGATCCGCGTTGATTTCAGCGATGTGCCCGGCACGCCGCGCAATGTCGTCAGTCAAGGCAACACCGAGGTGACGCCATCTTTTGCCACCAGCGAGATGAACGGCGTGGTGGCGGATTACATGTCAGAGGTGTCCTATCGCAAGAGCAGTTTGTCCCTGGCCACGGCCGATGTGACGCCGGTGCTGCGCCTGCCGCAGACGGCGGCTTTTTACGCACGCGGTAGCAATGGCGCCAATGCCATGCGTGTGGACGCCTTGGCCGCCGCCACCGGTGCCGGTTATGTCACCAACAGCTATGACCGTCAGTTGGTCACCTTCACCAACATTGGGCCTGGTCGCATCACGGGTTCGGGTTTCGGTTGGGCGGGGCTTGGTCAGGTGGGCGGGCCGTTCACCTGGTACAACGGCTACTTCATGGATCTGGTGATCGTGCATGAACTCGGTCACAACCTCGGCCTGCCCCATGCCAACCTGTGGCGGTCGAGCAGCATTGACCCGGTGTCGCTCAACGGCACGGAAAATGAGTATGCGGATCCCTTTGACGCCATGGGCAACAACTTCAGTGGGCCGGTGCCGCGGATGTACTACAACCCCTGGTTTCTCAACCGCATTGACTGGCTGCCGAACCAGGCGGTCGAGACGGTGACGGTGCCGGGCACCTACCGCGTCTACCGCTACGACCATCCGGATGCGCCGCTCAACCGGCGCATGGCTCTGAAGATCCAGAAGGATGGCACGCGCAATTACTGGCTCTGCTACCGGCGCCAGTTTGCCGGCATCGCCGGAGGTTTGGCCGACATCTCGGCCGGGGCCCAGGTGTTCTGGGGGTACAACGTCTACCGCGGCAGCACGCTGATCGATTGCGACACGCCCGCCGGCACCGCCCAGGACGCCTCGCTCAATGTCGGCAACAGTCTGGTGGACGTGGCGGCCGGCCTGACCTTCACGGTGAAGGCAGCGGGCGGCAGCGGTCTGGACGCCTACCTTGACATCGAGGTCAGTCAGAATGGCCGCATCTATCCGCTGCAAACGCAGTACGACGTTGATGAGGCCGCGGGCAAGGTGACGATCCAGTTCGCCCGTTCGGGCTCGCCCACGCAGGGAGCCGGCATCGACATCAGCACCCAGGACGGCACGGCGGTGGCGCCCGGGGATTACACGGCGGTCAGCACCACGCGCAGTTGGTCGGGTTCGGACACCTCGATCCTCGAGGTCGACATCCCGATCCAGTTCTCCGCCACGCGTGAGCCCGCCGAGAGTTTCACGGTGAACTTCGCCGCGGTGGCGGGCAGCGGCCCGGGGGTCATCGTGGTGGGCAGTCCGGTGACGGTGACGATTCGTGAACCGGGCATGAACGACAACAACTTCCTGGCCGGCGACTTTGCGGTCACCGGCAGTGTGCGCTCGCTGGCGCTGCAACCGCAGGGTGAGGTGGTTTATACCGGTGCGGCGACTTTGGTCGACGATGAGGTGGTCAATGGCCTGGGCCGTCTCGAAACGGATGGCGCGCCGGATGGAACCTTCGATCAGGGGCCTGGCATGACACCCGCCGCTGGCCGTGCTGTGGTTCGCCAGCCCGATGGCAAGCTGCTTTTTGGCGGCAACTTCACCACTGTGCGCGGTGAGGTGGTCAACCGGTTGGCGCGGCTTATCCCCGAGGGTTCCCTCGATGACGGGTTCGACATCGGTGACGGGCCGAACGGCGAGGTGCGCGCCCTCGCGGTGCTGGCCGATGGTCGCATTCTGGTCGGGGGCTCCTTCACCCAGTTCGATGGCAGTCCGCGGCGCGGCTTGGCGAGGTTGCATGCGGATGGCAGTTTGGACACCAGCTTCCTGGCGACGCCGATCGCGAACATCTCGGTGATGGAAGTCGAAACGCTGGTGCCGCAGCCGGACGGCAAGGTCCTGGTGGGCGGCTTGATTCGCACGGCCAGCAGCGGCCAGATTTTCGCCGGCGGCCTGAGCAGTGGCGTGCTGCGCCTGCTCGCCGATGGCACGGTGGACACGGCCTTCGACATCGGTGCCGGGGCGCATGAGTTGGGCAACACCGCCGTGCCGATGCGGGTGCAGGCATTGGCGCTGCAAAGCGATGGCAAGGTGCTGGTGGGCGGCGAGTTCACCGGCTTCCGCGGTGTCACCGCCCGTCGCCTGGCGCGGTTGGAGGCGAATGGTCAACTCGATTCCGGTTTTCAGTCCGCCATGGGTGCGAACGGACCGGACAGCACGGTGTTTGGCCTGCTCGTGCAGGCCGATGGCCGCATTGTTGTGTCCGGACAGTTCGGTCAGATCGGGGGTGCCAGCCGGGCGAATTTGGCGCGTCTGCTGCCGGGCGGCGGCGTCGATCTGGGTTTTGATGCCGCGCAGACCTCCCTCTGCCGCCAGACCCTGCTGCAGCCGGATGGCCGATTGTTGGTTGCTTCCGACGCCTCGGGTGCCGCGGCGGTGCGGCGTTTGTTCAGCGGCCAGCTCGGCTTGGGCGGCGTCGTGGAGTTTGCGGCGACCAGCCATCAGGCCAACGAGGGCGGCGGCGTGCAGATCCAGGTGCGGCGGGTGGGTGGCAGCCTGGGGGCGGCGACCGTCAATTACGCCCTGCTGGCGGGCACGGCGGATGAGGACGACTTCGTCGCCGCCAGCGGCACGCTGAGCTGGGTGGATGGCGACAGCAACAGCAAGCCGATCACGGTGCAGGTTCAAGAGGACGATGAGTCGGAACTCACGGAATACTTCACGGTGCAGCTCGGCGTCGCCACCGGCGGTGTTTCTCTTGGCGAAGCGGCGATTGCCACGGTGGCGGTGATCGATCCCGGTGCGGCCAGCCTGGGGCGCGTGCGTTTCAGTGCGGACAGCAGCGACATCTATGAGTTCGCCGCTGCGCCGGCGCAGGTGACTGTCGAACTGTCGGCGCCCCAGAATGAGGCGGTGACGGTGCCGTTCAACGTGAGCGGCAGTGCCACGCCTGGCGTTCTCGGCGACTATCTCATCAGTCCGCCCGTCTCGCCGCTGGTGTTTGCACCGGGGGAAACCGTCAAGACCTTCAGCATCCAGCCGCGTCAGGATCCGATCACGGAGAATGGCGGTGAGACGGTGGTGATCGATCTGGGCTTCCCGCAGGGTCCGGCTCTTGGGACGATGCCGTTCCGGCATGTGCTGACGATCATTGACGACGACACTGCGCCCAGCATCACCAGCACAACCGTGCATCGGATGGTCGAAGTCGGCGAGGCGGCGGGACCCTTCGAGGCGACCGTCGCCGGCAGTGCGCCGCTGCTGTTGGAGTGGCAACTCAATGGCAAGCGCATCGATGGCGCCAATCAGGCCTACCACTTGATTGCGGCGGCGAAGGTGGCCGACGGCGGCGAGTACCGCCTGGTGGCGAGCAACAAGGTCAGCCGCGGCGTGCGCGGCCAAGCCTCGCAGTTGGTGGTCGTCGACACGGCCGCGCGCACCATCGTCGCCGCCCGCAACGGCAAGGCCGTGCTGCAGGCCTTCGCCGGCGGCAATGATCTCGGCTTCGTATGGCGCAAGGCCACCGGCGGGCTGCCGTTGGGTCGCAGCAGCAGTGCTTTCGAAAGCAAGCTGACGCTGTCCAAGCTCGAGCTCGAAGATTCCGGCGTGTATTACTGCAATGTGCGGCATTCGACCGCAGCGACCGAGGGCGGCGACAAGTTCCTCGATGTCCCGATCATTCTCAAGGTCGTCGACACCGCGCCGGTCATTGCCCTGGCGGAAAATGCGGCGCTGCCGGAAGGCATTGTCGGCGGACCCTACGGCGACGGATTTGGCTATCAGGTGCCGGTGGACCCCGATGACCGCAAGGCGCCGATGAAGTGGAGCGCCAAGGGGCTGCCGCAGGGACTGGCCATTCATCCCGTGAGCGGCATCATCAGCGGTCGCCCGCTGGCGCCGGACAAGAACGGTCAGCCCTATGCCGTCACCCTGACCGCCGCCAACAAAGGCGGTTCGCACAGCGTTCGCGTGCTGCTCTCGGTGGCTTCGCCTCCCGCCGGATTGGCCGGCCAGTACACCGCCCGGCTCGACCGCCAGGCCACACTCAATGGCGGTCTCGGCGGGCGACTGGACTTCACCGTTGCACCGACCGGAGCGATTTCCGGGCAGTTGCTGCTGGGGGCAGCCGTGCACAAGTTTGTCGGCAGCCTCGACATCGATCTCAATGAGGCGCAGCCACCGCGCGTCGATGGCCTGATCATCCCGCGTGGCAAGGGCAAGACCGCCCAGGAGCCGATCGCGCTCAGCCTGATCCTCACCAACAATCCCGGTTTCTTTGGCCAGATGGCCATCGGCTTTGAAACCCAGGCCTTCACCGGCTGGCGCAATGCCTGGGGCGGCGACTCACCCGCCGACGCCCTCGCCGGCCTGCACAACGTGGCGCTGACCATGCCCGACAGCATTCCTGGCGTGCCGCGCGGCCACGGGTTTGCCAGCGTCCGTGTGCTGGACTCAGGGTGGGTTCACTACACGGGCGTCGCCGCGGATGGCGCCAAATGGACCGGGTCTTCCGTACTGGCAGAGGACGGTTCGTTTGCCGTCCATCAGGTGCTCTACGACAAGGCCCAGCCGGGCTCGCTCAATGGCACCCTGCAGACGCAGGTCGGCAGCGATGCGGAGGATCCGACCGACAACCGCACGGGGGGCTTCCTGAGTTGGCAGCGGCCAGCCCTGGCCAAGCCGCGCCTTTATGCCGACGGCTTCGGGCCGGTGGACCTTGCGGTGGCTGGCGGATTCTACGCGCCAACCGCGCGACCGCTCGGTCTCAACGGCGCTGGGGACATCGACTTGGGCTTCCAGGAGGCTGGCCTGCCTGCGGCGCTGGATCCCGACATCCGTCTCGGGGTGACTGCGGCTGGCAAGCTGGTGCCGCCCCACAAGCTGGACAATCCGGCCGGCACCAGTCTCAAGCTCGTTACTTCGACCGGCCTGTTCAGCGGCAAGTTCGCCCTTGAGGACGCCTCACCGGTGGCGCCGCCTGCGGTCATGAAGCGCAAGGCCGCCTATCAGGGCCTGGTCGTGCCGGATGACGACGGCGAACTGCGCGGTTACGGCTGGTTTATCCTGCAGCAGTTGCCGACCGAGATTCCGCCGACCACGGTCAAGACCTCGCCCTTCCTCGGCGGGGACGTTCGCCTCGAACGTGTGCAGCCCTGATCAGGGCTGGACCGGCGGGGTGGGGGCGACCACGGCCAGCGGCTCGACGACATGGGTCGCCCAGGGACGGAAGCGCTCGAAGATGCCCGGGGCGAGTTGCTGGCTCGACTCGTAGCCGCGGCGCAGCATTTCCATTTTGGCGTCGAGGTTGTCGACGTAGTGCAGGGCGACCGCCTCCGGGGTTTTGGGCAGCACGGGCGAGCCGTAGGCGAGTTCGCCGTGGTGGGAGGCGACGAGGTGGAGCAGGTGCAGGCGGACGAGGTCGGAGGCGGGTTCCAGCACGGCCCATTCGGCTGCCTCGGGCAGTTCGAGCAGTTCGCGCCAGAGTTTGTTGACCAGTTCCATGCCGAGGGGGATGTGGCCGACCAGCTCGCCGTGCAACTGGTAGGGCATGGCGAAGCCGACCTCGGGGTAGCTGTTCTCCCAGAGCTTGCCGCAGTCGTGGAAAAGCACGCCGGTGAGCAGCAGGTCGCGATTGAGCTGCGGGTAGACGCCGGCGATGGCGGCGGCGCTGCGCATCATCTGCGCCACATGCTCGACCAGGCCGCCGCGGCGGGCATGATGGTTTTCGCGTGCGGCGCCGCTGCGGCGGAAGCGCGCCCCGTACTTGTCCAGGAACAGCCGGCAGAGGCTGCGCAAGCGGGGATCGGTCAGGCTGCCGGTCATCGCCTCGATGGCCGCGTAGTCCTCGCGCTGCCGCGCCACCAGTTCCGGATCGCCGCCGAGCAGGGCCTGCTTCTCGGCGTCCGTGAGCGGGCGCAGGTGTGGATGGCGCGGTTCCAGGCCGTACTTGCCGGCGGCCACCCATTGCGCAGCGATCTCGATGAAGTGGCCGCGCTGGAGCTGGCGCACCTCGGCGAAGACCGGGTTGCCGTCGAACACCCGCCAGGTTTGCGAGCCGCCGCCATCCGCCAGTCGCAGCTCATAGTAGGGCGCGCCTTGGGAGGTCTGTTTTTCCACGCATTGGTCGACCTGCACATGTACCCGGCAAGGCACGGGATTGGGCCCGGAGACCTGGCGCAGTTGGGTAAGGCTGAGACGTTCCAGATCGCTTTCGGACTCCATGATCCAAGTCAAGCGGCCGCGGGCCGGGGCTGCAAGCGGAATGCGTTTCGCCAGGCTTCATCCGAATTGACAATGCGTCGCATCTGCACTAACCGGGCTGTCAACCTTAGCCCGGTGACTTGGCTGTCACCCGCGGCTGCTCCCGATCCGACCATGGACTCCGTGCCCTCCTACCGCCAGGAACTGCCCCGTTGGCTCAGCCTGTACCTGCCGCTGTTCATCCTGGCCTATCCCTTTCTGCTGCTGGTGCCGGCCCTCAACTGGGAGGAAGGCCTGTATCGCGAGTACGGCCTCATTGAAAACTTCACGGTCGCCTTTCTCGCGGTCGCCATGGTTTGTTTTGCCCGTGGCGCACGGACGGCGGCGGCCTGGCTGCAGCGCTTCTGGCTGGCCGGTCTCGCCTTCGGCTGCTTCATCTTCCTGGGCGAAGAAATCAGCTGGGGTCAGCACTACTTTCGCTGGGTGACGCCCGAGGAATTCAAGGAGCTCAACCGCCAGGGCGAGACGAACCTGCACAATCTCAAGGGTGGCATCGAGTACTTCTTCACCAAGGTGGCGCGCGAGGTGCTTTCACTGGGCACCATCGTCGGCGGTTTTCTGCTGCCGCTCTGGTTCAAGCGCCGCGGGGTGATGTTCCGTCGCCAAAGCCTGCATTTCTGGATCTGGCCCTCGACCGCCTGTGCCCTCGCCGCGGTGCTTTCCGCCACGATTCGCCTGCCCAACAACATCGCGCATCAGTTTGGCCTCGACGAACGCCTGCCGCCCCTCCTCGGTGAGGACATTGGCGAAATGAAGGAGTGTTACCTGGCCCTGTTTCTCTTGCTCTACGCGCTCGGCCAGTGCCGGCTGCTGCGCCAGTCCGCCGCGACGGCATGACTCTGTTCACGGCGCTGATGCTGTTTCTCGCCGGACTCTCGGCGGGTTTCATCGATGCCATCGCCGGCGGGGGCGGCCTGATCTCCGTGCCGACGCTGCTCTGGGCCGGCCTGCCGCCGCAGATGGCCCTCGGCACCAACAAGATGCAGAGTACCTGGGGCACCCTGATCGCCGTGCTGCGTTACCATCGCGCCGGGTTGGTGCACTGGCGCGACCTGCGCCTGGCGGTGGCGGTCACCTTCATCGCCGCCCTGTTTGGCACCTGGACCGTCACCCGTGTCAGCAACGAGTTGCTCGCCCGGGTTGTGCCCTGGCTGCTGCTGGCGGTTGCCGCCTACACCCTGCTCAGTCCGCGCTTCGGTCGCCACCCGGTGCGCGCCCGTCTTGGTCCCGCGCCGTTCGCCCTGCTCTGTGGCAGTGCCATCGGCTTTTACGACGGTTTTTTTGGTCCCGGCACCGGCTCGTTCTGGACCATCGCCTGCCTGTCGCTGCTCGGCCTTGAGCTGACGCGCGCCACGGCCTACACGAAAGTGGTCAACCTGGCCAGCAACCTCGCCTCGCTCCTGGTTTTCATGCTCGCCCTGCGCATCCGCTACGATGTGGCGGCGGTCATGATCGCAGGACAGTTGCTCGGAGCCCGCCTCGGTTCCGGCTTGGTCATCCGCCATGGCGCGCCCTTCGTCCGCATCGTCTTTCTCACCGTCGTGCTCGCCCTGGTCGGCAAGCTGCTCTGGGACAGCCGCGCGGGCGGCTGAGCGGAGCTGTCGCAGAAAAAACCGCAACCCCGGAGCAGCTCGATCGTTAGAGGCGGTGAACCCGTCTCGCCATGAAACGTTCGATTCCCTTGCTAGTCCTCGGTTGGGCGCTGTTGCAGCCGGTTGCCGCCCAGCAGGCCACCGCCCCCGACGGCAACGCCCAGTTCCGCACTTGGCGTGATCAGCAGGGCCGCAGTCTCGAAGCCACGTTCCGAGGTGTTGAGGACGGTCAGATCTTCCTGCAAACGCGCAACGGCTATGTGCACCGTCTGCCCCTGGCCAACCTCGCCGAGGAAGATCAAAAACTCGCCGCCACCCTCAAGCCCGAGGGGCTCGGCATCCCCAAGGATCCCAACGTCGCCCAGGCTGCCGCGGGCA
>JAEYYS010000160.1 GCA_023428335.1 Verrucomicrobiota bacterium
CCTCTCATGTCCGCGCCCGTCCCCACCGCCGCCCAGATCCGCCAGCAGTTCCTCGATTTCTTCAAGGAGAAGAAGCACACGATCGTGCCCAGCGACAACGTCGGTTACACCAGCCGCGACGGCGCCCGCATCTTCACCAATGCCGGCATGAACCAGTTCGTGCCGATCTTCCTCGGCGAGCGTCCGGCCGATGTCGACACCTGGCCCGGCGTCCTGCACAAGGGCCTGCCGACCAGCGCCGCCGACACCCAGAAGTGCATCCGCGCCGGCGGCAAGCACAACGACCTGGAGGACGTCGGCCTCGACACCTACCACCACACCTTCTTCGAGATGCTGGGCAACTGGTCGTTTGGCGATTACTTCAAGAAGGAGGCCATCGCCTGGTCCTGGGAACTCATCGTCGAACGCTTCCAGTTCCCGCCCAGCCGCGTGTTTGCGACCATTTACCAGCCCGACAAGAGCAAGGGCGACCCCGCCGAGCGCGACGAAGAAAGCTGGAACCTGTGGGCCGAGAAATTCCGCTCGGTCGGTCTCGATCCCGAGATCCACATCGTCAACGGCAACAAGAAGGACAACTTCTGGATGATGGCCGACACCGGCCCCTGCGGTCCCTGCACCGAGATCCACATCGACCTGACGCCCGGCCCGATCCATCTCGATGAAGACCGCCAGCGCGCCGGCGCCAAGCTGGTCAATGGCAGCGACGCCTCCTGCATCGAGATCTGGAACAACGTCTTCATCCAGTACAACGCCAACCCAGACGGCAGCTTCTCGCCCCTGCCCGCCCAGCACGTCGACACCGGCATGGGCTTTGAGCGCCTCTGCTCGATCATCCAGGGCACGAAGAATTTCAGCGACTTCGAGAACGCCCAGATCAGCAACTACGACACCGATGTCTTCAAGCCGATCTTCGACGAACTGACCCGGCTCAGCGGCAAGCACTACCAGAGCACCCTGCCCAAGGCGAACGAGCAGGGCCATGTCGTGCCGGTCAGCGAGCAGGAAAAGATCGACGTCGCCTTCCGCGTCATCGCCGACCACCTGCGCACCCTCAGTTTCTCGATTGCCGACGGCATCCAGCCCGGCAACAGCGACCGCAACTACACCCTGCGCCGCATTCTCCGCCGCGCCGTGAAGTACGGTCGCGCCCTCGAGTTCAAGGAGCCCTTCTTCTACAAGCTGGTCGACGTGCTCGCCGCCCAGATGGGCGCAGTCTTCCCGGAACTGAACGCCCGCAAGGAGCAGATCAAGCAGGTGCTCAAGCTCGAGGAGGAGGCGTTCAACCGGACGCTGGATAAGGGCATTGGCCTATTTGAAAACGCTGCTCAAAAATTGAATGCTGCGGTTTTAGAAAATGGATCCGATGGCCTTGAACTACTTGGCGAAGGATGCCGGTTGCGCCGTCGGGCCGATGGGTCTGTTGCTAAAATCATTTCTGGTGAACTGGCATTCAAACTCTATGACCAGGAAGGTTTCCCTCGTGACCTTACAGAATTGATGGCGCGTGAGAGGGGATTCGAAGTCGATATCGGAGAATTTGATGAGTTGATGATCGAGCAGCGCGAGCGTGCGCGCGCGGCCATGAAAAAGAACGTCGTCTCGGTCAGCGAGATCGAGACCAAGGAGCCGACGCTGTTCCTCGGTTACGAGGCCCTGGAGACCGAGGCGAAGGTGCTGGAAATCGTCGCCATGAAGGATCAGACGGCGGTGGTGCTCGACACCAGCGTTTGTTACGCCGAGATGGGCGGCCAGGTGGGCGACACCGGCGAGCTGATCCTCGGCGCCGACCGCTTTGCCATCAGCAATACCCAGAAAGTCGGCCACACCTGGCTGCATTTCCTCGATGCCGAGGCCGGCGTGCCCGCCTTGGGCGAGTCGCACCTCGCCGTGCTGCGCGTCGATGCCGGTCGCCGGCGCGCGATTGAGCGTCACCACACCGTCACCCACATCCTGCACTGGGCCCTGCATGAGGTGGTCAGCCGCGAGGCGACCCAGAAGGGCTCGAACGTCTCGCCCGAGAAGCTGACCTTCGACTTCAACAGTGCCGCGCTGACCCCGGGCCAGCTCGCCGACATCGAAAAACTCGTCAACGAGCGCATCGTCGCCGACGAACCGGTGTCCTGGTTCGAGGTGCCCTACACGGAAATCCAGGGCAATGCCGGCGTCATGCAGTTGTTCGGCGAGAAGTACCCCGAGAACGTCCGCGTCGTCCAGATCGGTGGCAAGGCGCACGCGCTCGACGGCTGGAGCATGGAACTCTGCGGCGGCACGCACACGCGTCGCACCGGTGAGATCGGCCTGTTCCGCCTGCAGGCGGAGGGTGCCGTCGCCGCCGGGGTGCGTCGCATCGAGGCCATTGCCGGATTGGAAGCCTACGCCGCCGCGCGCGCCGATGCCGACCTCTTGAAGCTGCTCGCCGGCAAGGTGCTGGCGCAGAGCCCGGCCGATCTCGAGAAAAAGATCGAGGCCCTGCTCGACCAGCAGAAGTCGCTGGAGAAGGCGCTCAAGGCCGCCCAGCAGCGTGAGGCTGCCGGCCGTGCCAAGGAGTTGCTCGCGAGCGCCGAAGGCCATGCCATCATCGCCCACCTTGGCGAGGTCGATGCCGATTACGCCGTGGCGGTGAACGACGCCCTCAAGGGCCAGTTCCCGGGCGTCATCGTGCTGGCAGCGACCGGCGGCGGCAGCGTCGCCCTCATCGCCAACGTCGGCAAGGAGCACCAGGGCCGCGTTCAGGCCGGCAAGATCATCCAGACGATTGCGCCGACCGTCGGCGGCAAGGGCGGCGGCAAGCCGGACTTCGCCCGCGGCGGCGGCAAGGACGTCAGCCAGGTCGACGCCGCCCTCGCGGAGGCGCGCAAGCTCGTCGGCTGAGCGGCGCGCCTCAGGAGCGCGAGTGTGACGAAGGTCACTCGCTCTGGGGCGGTCGGCACGCACGGCAAGGGCGTCCTGCCGCTCATCCTGCGCGGCAGCCTCGCATCCGCCGAAAGGCGCGGGCGCGGCCGCCGTTTCAGGGGGCCAACCCGAATCTGTCATGCGCGCCCTGCTCTGCCTCGCTGTCCTGCTGTCCGCCTCGCTCCTGCACGCGCAGGAGCGCAAGAACGTGCTGTTCATCATCTCGGACGACCTCAACAACTACCTCGGTTGCTACGGCGATCCGCGCGCGAAGACGCCGAACCTCGACAAGTTGGCGGCGCGCGGGGTGCGCTTCGATCGCGCCTACTGCACCTTCCCGCTCTGCGGTCCGAGTCGCAACTCGATGCTGACCGGCCTGTACCCGAACAGCAATGGCATCCTCACCAATGCCCAGATCTTCCGCCAGACGGTGCCCTCGCACGTCAGCCTGCCGCAGGCCTTCCGCCAGCAGGGCTACTTCGCCGGCCGCATCGGCAAGCTCTACCATTACAACGTGCCGAAATCGATCGGCACCGACGGCCACGATGATCCAGGATCCTGGGAGCTGGAACTCAATCCGGCCGGGGTGGATCGCCTGGAGGAAGAGGACGAGATTTTCACCCTCACCCCCGGTCAGTTCGGCGGCACGCTGAGCTGGTATGCCTCGCCAAAGAGCGACGCCCATCACACCGATGGAAAGATCGCCGCGGACGCCGAGTGGGTGCTGGAGCGCTGTGCGCGCCAGCCGGAGCGGCCCTTCTTTCTGGCGGTCGGCTTCTTCCGGCCGCACACGCCCTACGTGGCGCCGCAGACGCCCTACTACGAGTGGTATCCGCCGGGCCAGATGCCGGTGCATCCACCGATCGAGCAGAACCCGCCCGAAGTGCCGGCAGCGGCCTTGGGCAGCTACAAGAAGGAGCAGGACAAGCTCACCGACGACCTGCGCCGCCAGTGCCTGCAGGCCTACTATGCCAGCATCAGTTTCATGGATGCCCAGGTCGGTCGGGTCATCGACGCCCTCGACCGCCACGGGCTGGCGGAGAAGACGGTCATCGTCTTCACCAGCGACCACGGCTACCACATGGGCGAGCACGGGCTGTGGCAGAAGATGAGCCTGTTTGAAGGCAGCGCGCGCGTGCCGCTGCTGGTCGTCGCTCCAGGCACGACCCAGGCGGGCGGGGTCGCCAAGACCCCGGTCAGCCACCTCGATCTGTACCCGACCCTGGCCGAACTCTGCGGGGTGAAGGCGCCGGCCAACCTGCAGGGCCAGAGCCTGGTGCCGATCCTGAAGAACCCGGAGGCGAAGGGGCGCGGCTGGGCGATCACCCAGGTCTCGCGCGGCGGTGGTCCAAACCGTGCGACGGTGAGTCGCGACAAGGGTTCCGAGGGCAAGCGCTTCTTTGGCTACAGCCTGCGCACGCCGCGCTGGCGCTACACCGAGTGGGATGAGGGTCGGCAGGGCCGCGAGCTGTACGATCACGATGCCGATCCCGGCGAGCTGAAGAACCTGGCCGGCGATCCGGCCCTGGCGGCGACGGTGGCCGAGCTGAGCGAGCAGCTGCGTGCCGCGGCCAAGGGCAGCTTTCCTGCCGATGGCATCACGCCGCCGCTGAAGAAGGAGGGCCCGCTGTGGGCGCCGAACCTCACCGAGCCCTGATCAGGCCGGGCTGTGCCAGTCGCGCCGCACGCGCTCGATGAGCAGCGCGCGGCCGCTGGCGGGATCGATGGTGACCAGCACGCCGTTGAGGCGGACGACACCGCGGCCGACCCCGAAGCGGGCGGGCAGCTGGGTGTGGAAGCGTTCCAGCACCGGCTCGATCTGGCTGCCGATGATGGAATCGAGCGGACCGCACATGCCGGCGTCGCTCTGAAACGCGGTGCCCTGCGGCAGGATGCGTTCATCGGCGGTCGGCACGTGGGTGTGGGTGCCGACAACCGCCGAGACCTTGCCGTCGAGGTGCCAGCCCATGGCGACCTTTTCGCTGGTGGCCTCGGCGTGGAAATCGACGAAGAGGATCGGCGTCTCCTGGCGCAGGCGTTCGACGCATTCGCTGGCGACCGTGAAGGGGTTTTCCAACTGGTCGCGCATGAAGGTGCGGCCCTGCAGGTTGAGGACGCCGATTTTGCCCTTTTTCGTCTCCAGCACGATGCTGCCCTGGCCGGGCGCGCCGGTCGGGTAGTTGAGCGGGCGCAGCAGGCGCGGTTCCTCGGCGAGGAAGGGCAGGATTTCCTTTTGGTCCCAGATGTGGTCGCCGGTGGTGATGACGGCCGCGCCGGCGCGCATGAGGCCGATGGCGATCTTCGGCGTGATGCCACGACCGCCGGCGGCGTTTTCACCGTTGACGATGACGAAGTCGGCCTGCAGCTCCTGCTTCCAGTCGGGCAGCAGGGCGGCGACCGCGCGCCGGCCGGGGTCGCCGACGACGTCGCCCAGGAAGAGGAGGCGGAGGAGGTCGGGGGTCGCAGCGGCGGCTTCGGTCATGGCCGCACTTAGTAGGTGATGGATGCGCGCATCAAGTCTAGGATGGCGCATGCATCGGCTTTTCCCACTCACGCTCCGGCTGCTGGCCGGCGCCTGCGGCGCCCTGGCGGGCCTGCATGCGCAGACCGCGGCGCCCCCGGGTCCGGAGCCCGCGGCCGTCGCGGAACAGATCGAGCGACTGGCCAAGCTCAGCCCGCTCGGGCAAAAGCCCGACTGGCAAGTGCTGCAGGCCTACCAGCTGGTTTTCACCCGCGAGGAGTTCGACACGGCCTGGCACGGGTTGTACTCGGCCGAAGGCGGCCTGCCGCCGCCGCTGCGCATCCTGCCGGAGGCGGTCGAGATCCCCACCGGCCGGCCGACCGATCCCGTGCTGCGCATTGCCTTCCGCGATCCCGCCCGACCCGCCCAACCGTCGCCGCCGCGCGCCTGGCGCCGGGTCAGTGAACTGCCGCCGCTCCAGGAGCGGCCGGTGTTGAGCGACCTGCGCATCGCCCTTGATCCCGGCCACATTGGCGGTGCCTGGGCGCGCATGGAAGAGCGCTACCTGAGTTTCCAGCCCGGCGAAGCCATCCAGGAGGGAGACCTCAGCCTGACGGCGGCCCGCGTTTTGGCCGAGCGACTGACGGCCCTCGGAGCCGAGGTGACCCTGGTGCGTGAGCGCAACGAGCCGGTCACGGAGTTGCGGCCCGACGACCTGCGCCGCGAGGCGACCGAGCTGCTGCAGCAGGCTGGCATTGCCCAACCCGTCGCCAGCTACGAAGGCCTGGATGGCAGTGCCAAGGCGCAGACCGTGCAGTGGCAGGCGGAAAAGCTGTTTTACCGGGTCAGCGAGATCCACGCGCGCGCCGACAAGGTGAACGAACAAATCCGCCCCGATCTGGTGCTCTGCCTGCACCTCAATGCCGAGGCCTGGGGCAATGCCGAGGCACCGCAGTTTTCGCCGGAGAACCACCTGCATGTGCTGGTCAATGGCTGCTACGCGGCGGTCGAGCTCGAGCAGGCCGATGTCCGCCATGAGATGTTTTCCCGCCTCTTCCAGCGCATCCACGAGGAGGAGATTCCACTCGCACAAGCGGTCGCCGGTGGTCTAGCCCGCCGCACCGGCCTGCCGGCCTACGTTTACAAGACCCCGAATGCGCGCCGGGCCGGCGACAACCCCTACGTCTATGCACGGAACCTGCTCGCCAACCGGTTGTACCAATGCCCGGTCGTGTACCTGGAACCCTTTGTCATGAACCATGAGGCCACCTACCGCCGCCTGTTGAAGGGGCATTGGGTGGGTCGCACCCTCATCGACGGCCGTCTGCAGTCGAGCGCGCTCGAGGACTATGTCCGCGGCGTCGTCGACGGCCTGGTCGCCCACTACCAAACCCGCCGCCCATGAAGGTCCTTGTCATCGGCTGCGGCTTCGTCGGCGAACGCGCCGCCGACCTCCTCCATGAGGCCGGCCACCGCGTCACCGGCGTCACCCATTCCACCGCCTCGGCGGAACGTCTCGCCGCCGCTAAACCCTGGCGCGTGCTCGCCTGCGACATCAGCCAGGCCACGCAGGTGCAGGGGCTCGCGGAGGCCGTTGGGCCGGTCGACGCCTTCCTGCACTGCGCCAGCTCCGGTCGCGGCGGCGCCGAGGCCTACCAGGCGGTGTATGTCGACGGCCTGCGCCACTTGATCGCCGCCTTCCCCAGCGCGCGCCCGGTGTTCACCAGCAGCACCAGCGTCTATCCGCAGACCGACGGCGGCATCGTCGATGAGACCAGTCCGGCCGAACCGCCGCGCGACACGGGTCGCCTGCTGCGTGCGGCCGAGGAGCTGGCGCTGGCGGCTGGCGGCATCGCCGCGCGTGTCGCCGGCATCTACGGCCCCGGGCGTTCATTCGTGCTCAAGAACCTGCTGGAAGGCAAGTCCGGGGTGGAGACTGCCGCCGGCGCGCCCGACGGCCGCTGCCTGAACCAGATCCACCGCGAGGATGCCGCCTCGGCGCTCGTCCACCTTGCCCTGCAGCCGGGTCTGGCGGGGCTGTTCAACATCGTCGACAACGTCCCGCTGCTGCAGCGCGAGTGCCTGGAGCGGTTGGCCTTCCTGTTCAGCCTGCCGCGCCCCGGCGATCGCGCGCCCGACCCCGGCCGCAAGCGCGGCTGGACCCACAAACGCGTCAGCAACGCCCGCCTGCGCGCCAGCGGCTGGCAGCCGCGGTATCCCGATTACTTCCGCGCCCTGCAGGACGATCCCAACCTCGCCAGCTCGATCCTCGGCGAGGTCCACCAGGCCCAGCCGGAGAGTCTGCCGCGCGCGCCGAACATCGTCCTCATCGGCCTGATGGGCTGCGGCAAATCGAGCGTCGGTCGCATCGTCGCCCACATGCTCGGCTTCCAGTTCGTCGACACCGACCACCTGCTCATCGAGGCCGCCGGCTGCTCGATCCCCGAGATCTTTGCGCGCGAGGGCGAGGCCGGGTTTCGCGCCCGCGAATCGGCCGTGCTGCGCCGCCTGCTCGGGCGTCGCCACTGCGTCATCGCCACCGGCGGCGGCATCGTCACCCAGGCGCGCAACCGGCCGCTGCTGCGTCACCTGGGCTTCCTCACCTGGCTGGAAGCCGATCCCGCCCTGCTGGCACGGCGCACCGCCAGCAACAACGACCGGCCGCTGCTGCGCGACGGTGAACCGCCCGAGCAGAAGCTGCGCCGCCTGCTTGAGGAGCGCGGGCCGTTGTACCGCGAGCTGGCGGATTTGCGCATCCAGACCGACGACCTGTCGCAGCAGGAGAGCGCCTATGGCGTGGCCGAGAGCGCGCGGGTGTTTTTCGCGCACCGGCCACCGGTCGTTGCAGCCGCGGCGGAGACGGTCTAAACAAGCGTTGCCACCCCGTGCATAACCCCGCAGCGCGTCAGGCTCATCACCTGAAGGGCGCAGGTCCGTCTCCACCCGTCGTGTCCCATCCATGAATCTCGCCCTCATCCGCCGGCATTTCGCGGCCACCGGGGGCGCCGAGCTGTACCTGCAGCGGCTGATCGCCGCGCTCGCCGAAGCCGGCCACGACACCCACCTCTATGCCGAAGCCTGGAAGGGCACGCCGCAGGGGGTCACCCTGCACCGCGTGCCGGTGAACGCGCCGCGCGCCACGCGCAACCGGCGCTTCGCCGAAGCCGTCGCCACGCAGGTTGCGACCGGCGGCCACGACCTCGTGTTCAGCCTGGAGCGCACCTTCTCGCAGGACGTGTACCGGGCCGGCGACGGCGTGCATGCGGTCTGGCTGGAGCAGCGACGTCGCTATGCGCCCTGGTGGCGGCGCTGGTGGGTCGGGCGCGGCGCCTTCCACCGCCAGATGCTGGCCCTGGAAAAGCGCACCTTCGATCCGGCGGTCACCCGTCATGTCATCGCCAATTCGTCGATGGTGCGCGACGAAATCCAGGCCCACTTTGCCTTTCCCGCCGAGCGCCTGCATTTGGTCCGCAACGGCATTCATGCCGACCGCTTTCGCCAGGGGAACCGCGAGGCGGCGCGGCAGGCGCTGGGCCTGCGGCCGGACGATTTTGTCCTGCTCTTTGTCGGCTCCGGCTGGGAGCGCAAGGGCCTGGGCTTTTTGCTGCGCCTGATGGCCCGCCTCGAACACCGCGAGCCGCGCCTGCGCCTTGTCGTTGTCGGCAAGGGCCGACTGCTGCGCAAGCCGTCGAACGTCATCCTAGCCGGGCCGATGGCGCGGGTCGAGGACGCCTACGCCGCCGCCGATCTGTTCACCTTCCTGCCGATCTACGAGCCGGGTTCCAACGTCGTTCTGGAGGCGCTCGCCGCCGGCTTGCCGGTGCTGACCAGCCGCTTCAACGGCGCGGCCGAATGGGTGGTGGAGGGCGCCAACGGCCACGTGCTTGCCGAGCCGGCCGACACCGATGCGCTGGAGGCGGCGGTGCGGCACTGGCGCGGGCGACCCGAGGCGCGGCCGGTGAGCTGCCCGTTCCCGCTCGAGCTCGAGCACAACGTGCGCGAGACCCTGCGCGTGCTCGAACAGGCGCTGGCGGAAAAGCGCGCGCGCGCTTGAACCCGCGGGTTGAACTCAGAGCAGGCGCCATTCACCAGGCGCGAGGCCGTCGAGGGTGTACTCACCGATGCGGCTGCGGTGCAGGGTTTCGACATGCCAGCCCTGGCTGGCGAACATGCGTCGCACCTGATGGTAGCGACCCTCGGTGAGGGTCAGCTCGGCGCTGCGCGGCCCGGTGATGACGAGTCGCGCCGGCCGGCAGGGCGTGCTTTCCCCGCGCAGCATGACATTGCCCGCGGCGAAGACCCCGACCAGGGCCGGATCGAGATCGCGGTCGACGCCAACCTCATAGACCTTTTCCAAACGCGACTTCGGCGAGGTGTGGGCATGCACGAGGTCGCCGCGGTCCGTGACGAGCAGCAGGCCGCTGGTGTCCTTGTCGAGCCGGCCGGCGCTGGTCACCGGGGGCTGGCGTGACTGCCAGCGCGCGGGCAGCAGCTGGTAAATGGTGGGGCCTTCGCCATCGGCATGGGTGCAGACGTAGCCGACCGGTTTGTGCAGCAGGGCGACCAGGCCGTCGGGGGCCTCCAGAGGCTCGCCATCGACGGTCACCGCGTGCGGATCCGCCTTCTGATCGGCACGCTTGGCCGGCACGCCGTTGATGCAGACACGGCCGTCCGCGACCCAGTCGGCCACCTGCCGGCGCGGGCAGAGGCCGAAGGAGGAGAGCATCTGGTCGAGGCGGCGCATGCAACACCCATGGCGGCATCCGCGGCGCGAGGCAAGCGCGTGCTGTGAAGCGCACCGCAGCTGTCGAACTTCACTTGATACCGCCACAAGAAACGCCCCGAGGAAACCAACGGGCGCGGCGCAGGTTGGACCTGAAGGCCGCATTTTGGAACCGACTCCTCCGCGGGCCGCATTTCGCCCCTGCCATGCAATCCTCCTCCCCCTCACTCGCCCTGCCTGCCGATGGCTCGTCACTCGCGGCCGACTTGGAACTCCCTGCCAATGCCCGCGGCGTGGTGATCTTCGCCCATGGCAACGGCAGCAGCCGTCACAGCCCGCGCAACCGCTTCGTCGCCAAGAAGCTGCGCGAGGCCGGGCTCGGCACCCTGCTGTTGGATCTGCAAACCGAAGCAGAACGCGCGCAGGCCGCACGCGGCGAGGAGACCCACGAGGACCTCACGCGGCTTACACGCCGCCTTGTGGCCGTTGTCCACTGGCTCAAAGAGCAGCCGATCACAGCCCAATTGCCAGTCGGTCTCTTTGGCGCCAGCACCGGCGCCGCGATCGCACTGGCCGCCGCCGCCGAACTCGGCCCGGCCGTCGCCGCCCTGGTCTCGCGCGGGGGTCGCCCGGACCTGGTTCCCGAGGTGCTGCCGAAGGTCACCTGCCCCGTGCAACTCATCGTCGGCGCCCAAGATCCGGCCGTGCTCGCCCTCAACGAGGCGGCCTTTGCGCGGCTGTATGGTGCGCGCCAGTTGAGCATTGTGCCGCGCGCCACCCACTTGTTCGAAGAACCCGGCACCTTGGATCAGGTCGCCCGCTGGAGTGCCGTCTGGTTTGCCTCGCACCTGCACCCATGAAGAGCTTTCGCGATCGCACCGAGGCGGGTCGCCAATTGGGCCGGGCCCTGGCGGCTCGGCTGCCGCGCGGCAGGGATTGCCTCGTGCTCGGTCTGCCGCGCGGCGGCGTGCCGGTGGCGTTCGAGGTCGCCCAAACCCTGCACGCGCCGCTGGATGTTCTCGTCGTGCGCAAGCTGGGTGTGCCGGGCTGGGAGGAACTGGCCATGGGTGCCATCGCCAGTGGCGGGGTGCAGGTGCTCAACGAGCGCGTCGCCCGCGACATTCCGGCAGAGGCGATCGAGGCGGTGGTGGCGCGTGAAAGGCTGGAATTGGAGCGACGCGAGACCGCCTTCCGCGGGTCGGCGCCGCCGCCCGTGATCGCTGGCCGGACGGTGATCGTCGTCGACGACGGCGTCGCCACCGGAGCCACCCTGCGCGCCGCCCTGCGGGCCCTGCGCCAGCTCAAACCGGCCCGACTGATCGCCGCCGTGCCGGTGGCCTCGCCCGAGGCGCAGGCTGAGCTTGCGCCGCTGGTGGACGACTGGATCGCCCTGCTCACCCCCGAGGACTTTCGCGCCGTTGGCCAGTGGTACGAGGATTTCCCGCAAACGCCCGATGCCGAGGTCGTGCGCCTGCTGGCGGAAGCCCGCACCGGGCCAACCGGCTGAGCGCAAGCCCCGCATGGGAAATGGCAAGCCGTGCAAAGAAACCTGCGGCCAATTCGGTACATAGAATTTGTTATGAAGAAGTTGACCACACCCAAAAAGAAAAAGGGCGCCACTTCAGGAGTGACCGCTGTGCTGCCGGTGCCCGACCAACCGCTGACCGAAGCCTTCCACGTCGAGCAGGATCCCGGCGCGCGCGGCACCCACGGCAGTCCGGGACGCGAGGAAATCCGCAAGACCACCCACCGCGTCATGGGCTCGCGCCAGTCGCAAAAGCCGGTCGAGCGCAGCGGTCAGCCGCGCAAGAAGCGCGGCTGAGTTC
>JAEYYS010000178.1 GCA_023428335.1 Verrucomicrobiota bacterium
AGTCGGCCAGCTTGCCGGGCAGGCCGCCGCTGCTCATGGCGTCCTTGCGGATCGCCTCGCGCGCGCGCCGGGCCGCCTCGCGCGACTTGGCGGCAATGATGATGTTCTCGATCACCGTCAACGCCGACGCCGGGTTTTCGTCGAAGTGGCGCATCAGGCCCTCGTAGACGATCGAGTTGACCACGCCCTCGACCTCGCCGTTGACCAGCTTGACCTTGGTTTGCGAGTTGAAGCGCGGGTTCGGCAGCTTGACGCTGAGCACGCAGATCAGGCCCTCGCGGCAGTCGTCGCTTTCGATGTCGGGCAGCTTGTCCTTGAAGCTCTTCGGGTTGCCGGCGATGTAGGCCTTCACCGCCTTGGTGAGTGCCGCCTTCAGGCCGCTGTAGTGGGTGCCGCCGTCCGGGTTCGGAATGGCGTTGGCAAAGCACAGCGTCTGCTCGTTCAAGCCCTTGTTCCACTGCAGCACGCAGTCGACGAGGATGAACTTCTTCTTGTCGTCGATCATCACCTCGCGGCGTCCGGCGAGGGCGATCGGGTCCGGGTGGATCTTGTCCTTGTCGGCGCCGAGTTCGCGCACGAACTGCTTCACGCCCTCCTCGTAGAACAGCGATTCCTGGCGCTGGGTTTCGCCGCGTTCGTCGACCAGGGTGATGCGGATGCCGGGGTTGAGGAAGGCCAGCTCGCGCAGGCGGGTGAGCAGACGCTCGAAGACAAAGGTCGTGGTGATCGTGAAGATCGTTGCGTCCGGGTAGAAGGAAATTTTGGTGCCGGTGACCGACGGATCATCGAGGTCGCCGAGCACGGTCAGCGGCTCGGTCGTCTTGCCGCGTTCAAAACCGATGGCGTGGATCTTGCCGTCACGGAAGACCTCGCACTTGAACCAGTCGGAGAGGGCGTTGACGCACTTGGCGCCGACGCCGTGCAGGCCGCCGGAGAACTCATAGGCGCCGTCGCCAAACTTGCCGCCGGCGTGCAGGCTGGTCAGCACCAGTTCGACCGTCGGGATGCCCGCCTTCGGGTGCATCTCGACCGGGATGCCGCGGCCGTCGTCCTGGATGCTGATCGAGCCGTCGGAATGAATGCTGATCCAGATGTTCTTGCAGTGGCCGGCGAGGTGCTCGTCGATCGAGTTGTCGACGACTTCAAAGACGCAGTGGTGCAGGCCGCGTTCATCGGGGTCGCCGATGTACATGCCCGGTCGCAGACGGACGGCTTCAAGGCCCTCGAGCTTCTGGATTTGGTCGGCGCCGTAGGCCTGGTCGGCGGCAACGGCGGTGAGGTTTGATCCGATGGAATCAAAGTTTTCTTCTGACATGGAGGATGTACGGGTTGTCCATCGCCTGAATCCGTCCAAAAGACCGCTCCGGAAACGTGCTCGATGGGCTGACCCTCAGGCTAGCAAGCCCCCCCTGCCTGCCAAAGGGTTTTTACGGAGAAATGGACAATTTCGCGTGAAAGACCCGGCGGCCCGCGGCAGCGTGATGGCATGGATTCCCCCGGCCTGCACCCCGTTTTTGATCTGGTTGTCCTCGGTGGCGGCAGCGCCGGCTACGCCGCCGCCCGCACCGCCCACGGCCTTGGCCTGAGCGTGGCGGTGGTCGACGGCGCCGACGAACTCGGCGGTCTGTGCATCCTGCGCGGCTGCATGCCGAGCAAGACCCTGATCGAGTCCGCCGAGCGCAACCTGACCCTGCGCCGCGCCGCCGAGTTCGGCCTGTCCGCCCGCCCCGGCCCGCCCGCCCTGCGCGCCATCCGCGACCGCAAGCGCATGCTGATCGACGACTTTGCCGGCTACCGCCGCGGCCAGCTCGAGGACGGTCGCTTCACCCTGCTGCGCGGTCGCGCCGGTTTTGTCGATGCCCACACCCTGCGGGTCGAGCCGCGCGACGGCGCCGTCGCCTTCGAACTGCGCGGCCGCAGCTTCTGCCTGGCCACCGGTTCCGTGGCGAATCTGCCGCCGCTGCCCGGGTTGGCGGAAGCCGGCTTCTGGACCAGCGACGACATTTTGGATGCGGCCGACCTGCCGGAGTCCTTCCTGGTGTTCGGTGGCGGTGCCATCGCCCTGGAAATGGCGCATTACCTGGAGGCTATGGATCGGCGTGTGACGATCCTGCAGCGCGGCAGCCAGTTTCTCTCCGGGGTCGACCCGGAATGCGGCGAGGCGGTGGTGCAGGCCTTCACCGCGCGCGGCATCGATTGTCGCCTCGGCGCCCAGGTGCGCCGGGTTGGCCGCAGCGAGCACGGTTGCAAGTGGGCGGAATTCGAGCAGGGCGGCGAACTCCACCGGGTCGAGGCCGCGGAGATCCTGGTGGCGCTGGGGCGGCGACCCGCCACTGACGGCCTCGGTCTGGAGGCGGCCGGGGTCGCCCTCGACGGCGCCAAGGTGAGGGTCACGCCGACCATGCAGACCTCGCAGGCCCACATCTTCGCCGCCGGCGACCTCTGCAGTCCGCTCGATGTCGTGCACATCGCCATCCAGCAGGGCGAGGTGGCGGCGCGCAACGCCGTGCGCCTGCTGCGCGGTGAAGCCGTGGAGGAGGCGGTCGACTACCGCCTGCGCCTGTTCGGCGTTTTCAGCCATCCGCAGGTGGCGGCGGTCGGTGCCAGCGAAGCGGCCCTGCGCGAGGCCGGCGTGCCCTACGTGGCCGCCAGTTATCCGTTTGCCGATCATGGCAAGTCGATGTGCATGGGCGAGACGGAAGGTTTCGTCAAAATGCTCGCCCACCGCGAGACGGGCGAGATCCTCGGCGCCTGCGTCGCCGGACCGCACGCCACCGAACTCATCCATGAAGTTGTCGTGGCCATGCATCACCGCGCCACGGTGCAGGACTTCCTGACCATCCCGCACTACCACCCGACGCTCAGCGAGATCTGGACCTATCCGGCCGAGGAGTGTGCCGACGCGGTCGCGGCCTAGAGCTGGGGGCGCGGAGCGCGGAGAAAAAAGCCCCTCACTTCTTCTCGTCCCAGATGAAGTGATCGAGGCGGATCTTGGTGGCGCGTTCGGCGGCTTCGGCGGCGCGTTCGCCGCGCGGGCGGCCCAGTTTCTCCGCGAGGCGGGCGGCGGATTCCCACTGGCGGGCGGCTTCCAGCAGTTCGATGCCGAAGAAGCCGGCGCGGTAGAACCAGCGGAATTCCGCCGGATTGGCCGGGCCGCCGATGGGGGCGTTGTTGACGACCTCATGACAGGCTTCCAGGGCCTCGGTGGTGCGACCGGCGGCGTGCAGCACGGTGGCCAGGGTGTGCCGGCGCGGGCGCGCCAGAGGTAGGGCAGGTCTGCGTCGGCAAGGAAATCGCGCAGGCCGGAAACCGCTTCCTCCAGGCGTTCGGGGTGCGGGCGACCGAGCAGCATCAGCAACTCGGCCTTTTCACAGGTGAACTGGCGGCGCATTTCCACCGGCAGATCCTTTTCCGCCAGCAGGCTTTCGAGCAGGTTGAGGGCCTCGGCCTCGCGTCCGGCCAGTCGTTTCACCTGCGCCTGTTGGTGGCGGGCGGCGAGACCGAGCGGACCGCCGCGTTCGGCGAGCGTCTGCCAGAGTTCGAGCGCCGCCGCCTGGCCCTCCTCGGTGAGGGTGGCCGAGGCGGAGAGGGCGGCGAAGTACAGGGCACTGTCAGCGTGGGGCGACTCCGGGTATTCCTGCGGCAGCAGTTCGAATTCGGTGCGCGCGGCGGCGAAGTTCTCCAGGCGGAAAAAGGCGTCGCCCATCTTCATGCGCACCTCGTCGGCGCGTTCCGCTTCCGGCCAGGTTTTCAAAAAGGCGGCGCCCTGTTCGGCGAGCGCCTTCAGATCGCCACGGCGGTCGAGAAGCAGAGCCGGGTGAGGGCGATGCGCTGCTGCTGCACTTCGTCGAGGCCGGGCAGGACATCGGCCTGGGCGAGGGCTTTTTCGGCCATGGCGAAGTTGGCCGGCGCGGCCAGCATGGAGAGTTCGGCGAGCGCCAGGCAGGCCTCGAGGGCGCGCGGGTGGTTGACGTGGTTCTGCAGGAACTGGTTGAGGCCGGAGGCAGCCCCGGGTTGACCGGCCGCCGCCAGTGCCAGCGCGCGGTCGAGTTCGAGATCGGCGGCACTGTCGCCCGCCTTGCGACCCGCCTCGGAGCCGGCACTGACGATCTGCAGTTGGCCGAGCAGGCCCTGGTAGAGGGCAAACTCACCGGCGCGCAGGGCGGCGATGCCGGCATTGTAGAGGGCGGCGCGACGGCCCGCCAGCGTGGCGGCGGCGTCGGCCGCGGCTTGGAACAGGGTGGCAGCCTCGGCATACTCGCCGCGCACGAAGCGGCCGCCGGCCGAGACGAAATCGAGGAAGGCCGGGCCGCTTTCCTCGAAGCGCTGGCGCCAGCGTGCCGCGAGCGCAGCCACCACGGCCTCATCGCCCTGGGCACCATAAATCTGCAGGGCCAGGCGCATGGCATCGCCTTCCTGGGGGTGGCCGGGCAGGCTTTCAATCATCGCCTCCAGCAGGCCGAGGGCTTCGATGCTGCGTTCCTGGGCCTGCAGCCAGCGGGCCAGCAGCAGCAGGGCGTGGCCGCGGAAAACGCCGGCTTCAGCGGCGGATCGCGTCGTCTGGCGCGGTGCCGCGCCGCTGTCGGCCACCCAGCGCAGGGCGGCATCGGGCAGGGGAGTGCCGGCTTCCTCCAACGCACGCGCCAGCAGATGAAAAGCCTGCGGCCAGAGATCGCTGTGCGGGGTGGTGTCGAGAAAGCCGGTCAGGCTGTCGACCGCCTCCGCACCTTCACCCGCGCGCAGCCGGGCCTCGGCGAGCAGCAGGACACTGGCGTGGGCGAGGTCTTCACCGCCCGTTTTGTCGGCCAGCAGGGCTTCGAGCAGGGGCTCGGCCTCGGTGGCGCGGTCGAGATCGATGAGGGCGCGGGCGCGCAAATGGCGGGCAGCGGCGGAGGTTTCCTTCTCCAGGCTGGCCAGCGCCCGGGCCGGATCGCCGCCGAGCAGCAGGGCTTCGGCGAGCAGCAGATGCGCGGGTCCGGCGATCGCCGTGTCTTGGGCTTCACCCAGACCGGCCGCCAGTTCGCGGGCCTGCGCAGGGTCGCCCTGCTCGAGGCTGAGCCGGGCCAGCAGCAGCTGTTCCCGCGGTTCGGCACGACCTTGCTCAAGGCGGGCGGCAAGCACGGCCTCGGCGCGCGAGGGTTCGCCCGTCAGCAGGGCGGCCTGCGCTTCCCAATAAGGCGCACCCGGCACTTCCTCGCGGGCGAGCAGTTCAAGGGCGCGGGCGCCGTCACCGGCGCGCACCCAGGCCTCGACCGCCAGCGCGACGACCTGCTGACGCGCCTCGCCGGGGATCAGGGCCGGATCCTCGAGCAGGCGCGCGGCCTTGGCGGCGGCGATCAGCGGCTGACCCTCGGCAAGCGCCGTCCGCGCCGGCAGCAGGGGGTCGGCCGCCGCTGCAGGGCAGGGGCAGGCCACCGCGAGCAGCAGCAGCAGGCAGAGGGAGCGCGAAACAGCAGGCATGGAGGCCAAAGCTACACGGACCCCCGGTTTTGGCCAATGGACTTTCGAGAGGGGAGGGGGAACAAGGAACAAGGCAGGCGGCGGGCTTTATCCCCCGGGGCGGGTTTGGTTGACAA
This sequence comes from Verrucomicrobiota bacterium, assembly GCA_023428335.1. Taxonomy (GTDB): domain Bacteria; phylum Verrucomicrobiota; class Verrucomicrobiia; order Verrucomicrobiales; family Verrucomicrobiaceae; genus Prosthecobacter. The sequence goes on from JAEYYS010000178.1 coordinate 5,577, forward strand.
CTTTCAACATTCAACTTTCAACATTCAACCCGTCCCCTAGTCTCAGGAATAGCGGGCGCCCTGGTGTCTCGTATCCTCATTCATGAAAGCCCTGCTTCTGCTCTCCCTTGTGCTCGGGTGTCTCGCACCCGCCGCCGCCCAGCTCAGTTTCACCGGCGCGGCGCCGAAGGTGAAGGCGGAATTGGTCGCCGAGGTCAAGCAGGCGGTGCCCGGCCAGCCCTTCCGGGTGGCGGTGCGACTCATCCACGAGGAGAACTGGCACACCTATGGCAAGGTCCTGCCGCCGGATGTCATCGGCAAGCCAACCACCCTCAAGTGGACCCTGCCCGAGGGCTGGACGATGGAGGAACTGCCCTGGCCGGCGACCCATGAGGTGCCTTCCACCGATGGCAAGACCAGCGAGGGCTACGACGGCACCGTGTATCTGCCGGCGCGACTCACCCCCGCCGGCAAGATCGGCGACACTGCGGAGATCGTCGTCAAGGTCGATGCCCTCGCCTGCGATCCGAAAAACTGCATGCCGGCCAAGGCCGAGGCGCGTCTGACGCTGACCCTCGCCGCCAGTGCCGAGATCGATCCCGCCGTGGCGGAGGTCTTCGCCGCCGAGCCGGCAGCGGAGAAAACGGCCGGGTCGAAAAACGAGTCCCCGGCCGTTGCCGCCGCCGAACCCGCCCATTCCTTCGGCGTTTACCTGCTCTTCGCTTTCATCGGCGGGCTCATCCTCAACGTCATGCCCTGCGTCTTCCCGGTGCTCGGCATCAAGATCATGAGCGTCGTCCAGCAGGCCGGCGAGGATCGTCGCCGCGTGCTGCTGCATGGCCTCGCCTACACCTTCGGCATCCTGCTCTGTTTCTGGGCGCTCGGCGGTCTGGTCATCTCGCTCGGCAAGGCCTGGGGCTTTCAGTTGCAGTCGCCCGACTTCGTCTTCGGCCTCGCCGCCTTCTTCCTGGTCTTCGCCCTCAACATGGCCGGCCTGTTCGAGATCGGCGCCTCGGCGGTTGGCGTCGGCGCCGACCTGCAGGCCAAGCAGGGCCTCAGCGGCTCCATCTTCTCCGGCCTGCTCGCCACCGTCGTCGCCACGCCCTGCTCCGCGCCGTTTCTCGCGCCCGCCCTCGGCGCCGCACTCGCGCTGCCGCTCGGCGAGTCGTTCGTCATCTTCACCGCCATCGCCCTCGGCCTCTCCGCGCCCTACCTGCTGCTCTCCATCTTCCCGCAGGCCATCAAGGTGCTGCCGCGGCCCGGCGCGTGGATGGAGACGTTCAAGCAGTTCATGGCCTTCCCGCTCTA
>JAEYYS010000181.1 GCA_023428335.1 Verrucomicrobiota bacterium
GCCGGGGGTGACCAGGCCGGAGAGGATGGGGTAGGCGTTGTCGCGGAGAGGGCCGGTGAGATCGAGTTCCATAAGGGGGCGGGATGTAGGGAAATGCAAAAGGCGGCATCGCTCAAGCCTGCACTGCGAGTATTGGGGAGGGGCAAGGGTTCTTGAAGCCGGATCCGAGCAGGCGTTGGCGTTGGATCGTTTGGTCAGCGAGTTCCCACGGAGGCAACGCGTTTCGGCCGGCAAAAAGCCCGCCCCGGACGAACCGGAGCGGGCCTGGGGGTTTTTGGCTTGCGGCGGACAGCCGCCGGAAGGTCACTTCTGCAGGTCGAAGCGGTCGAGGTTCATGACCTTGGTCCAGGCGGCGACGAAGTCCTGGACGAACTTGCCCTTGGCGTCGGCGCTGGCATAGACCTCGGCGATGGCGCGCAACTGCGAGTTCGAGCCGAAAACGAGGTCGACCGAGGTGGCCATCCACTTCATCTCGCCGCTCTTGCGGTCCGTGCCCTCGTAGAAGTGCTCGCAGCGGGGCGAGACCTTCCAGTCGGTGTCCATGTCGAGCAGGTGGACGAAGAAGTCATTCGTCAAGGCACCGCGGTTCTTGGTCAGCACGCCGAGGTCGGGGTGGCCGGTGTTCGTGCCGAGCACGCGCAGGCCGCCGATCAGCACCGTCATCTCTGGAGCCGACAGGGTCAGCAACTGGGCGCGGTCGACGAGATTTTCCGGCGCGGGCCGGTCGAGCTCGTGGCCGAGGTAGTTGCGGAAGCCGTCGTGTTTGGGCTCGAGGTAGGCGACCGAGGCGACATCGGTCATCTTCTGGGTGGCGTCGGTGCGGCCGGGGGTGAAGGGCACGGTCAGGTCGTGACCGGCCTTCTTGGCGGCGGCCTCGATGCCGGCGCTGCCGCCGAGCACGATGAGGTCGGCGAGGGAGACCTTCTTCTTGCCGGTCTGGGCCTCGTTGAATTCCTTCTGCACCTTCTCGAGCACGCCGAGCACCTTGCTGAGCTGGGCCGGGTTGTTGACCTCCCAGTCCTTCATCGGCGCCAGGCGGATGCGGGCACCGTTGGCGCCGCCGCGCTTGTCGCTGCCGCGGAAGCTGGCGGCCGAGGCCCAGGCGGTGCTGACAAGTTCCGAAACCGTCAGGCCTGAGTCGAGCAGCTTTGCCTTGAGGGCGGCGATGTCCTTGGCGTCGATCAGTTCGTGATCGACCGCCGGTACCGGGTCCTGCCAGGTGAAGGTCTGCTTGGGCACTTCCGGGCCGACGTAGCGCGAGACCGGGCCGAGGTCGCGGTGGGTGAGCTTGAACCAGGCGCGGGCGAAGGCGTCCTCAAACTCCTTCGGGTTTTCCAGGAAGCGGCGCGACACCTTTTCATAGGCCGGGTCCATGCGCAGGGCGATGTCGGTCGTGAACATGATGGGCGTGTGGCTCTTGCGCGGATCGTGCGCATCCGGCACGGTGCCCTGGCCGGCGCCGTTTTTCGGGATCCACTGCTGGGCGCCGGCCGGGCTCTTGGTCAGCTCCCACTCGTAGGCGAAGAGGTTCGACAAGTACATGTGCGACCAGCGGGTCGGCGCACTCGTCCAGGCGCCTTCCAGGCCGCTGGTGATGGTGTCGCCGGCCTTGCCCTTGCCGTACTTGTTCTTCCAGCCGAGGCCCTGCTCCTCGAGGGGCGCACCCTCGGGTTCCGGACCGACGTTGTCCGCGCTGGCGGCGCCGTGGGCCTTGCCGAAGGTGTGACCGCCGGCGATGAGGGCGACCGTTTCCTCATCGTTCATCGCCATGCGGGCGAAGGTTTCGCGGATGTCCTTGGCGGCGGCGAGCGGGTCGGGCTTGCCGTTGGGGCCCTCGGGGTTGACGTAGATCAAACCCATCTGCACCGCGGCGAGCGGGTTCTCGAGGTCGCGTTCCCCCTTGTAGCGCTTGTCGCCGAGCCAGGTGGTTTCCGGTCCCCAATAAATGTCTTCCTGGGGTTCCCAGACGTCGGCGCGACCACCGGCGAAGCCGAGGGTTTTGAAGCCCATCGATTCAAGGGCGACGTTGCCGGTGAGGATCATGAGGTCGGCCCAGGACAGCTTGCTGCCGTACTTTTGCTTGATCGGCCAGAGCAGGCGGCGCGCCTTGTCGAGGTTGGCGTTGTCCGGCCAGCTGTTGAGCGGGGCGAAGCGCTGGGTGCCGTAACCGGCGCCACCGCGGCCATCGCTGACGCGGTAGGTGCCGGCGCTGTGCCAGGCCATGCGGATGAACAGCGGGCCGTAGTGACCGTAGTCCGCCGGCCACCAGTCCTGCGAGGAGGTCATCAACTCGCGCAGGTCCTCCTTGACGGCGTTGTAGTCGAGCTGCTGGAAGGCCTCGACGTAGTTGAAGTCCGCCCCCAGCGGATTGCCCTTGGGGGAGTTCTGGTGAAGGATGTTCAGGTTGAGCTGGTTCGGCCACCAGTCGCGGTTCGACATGGCAGCGGCGACCGTGTGGCGGTTGGCAGGCGCTTGCGCGCCCATGACGGGGCATTGACTGGCGTTTTCCATGGCGGCTTTCTCCGGTGTTGGGGTGGCGGGCGCTGACTGGGCGGTGGCCGGCATGACGGGAGTCAGTGCCAGCGCCGCAAGCAACGCCCTGATTTTGGATGGTTTCATAGCTTGATGGGGTTGGGGCTCCTGTGTCAAGCCGGGCAGCCCGCACGGGTTCCGGCTGGGGAAGTTCTGGTGGCGGATAGGTCATGCATCCAATGCAATATGAGAATGCTTGCAATGCGCTGAGTGCATGATTGATTTTCGCATGCGCAATGACCTGAGCCTGCATGCCCTTGAGCAGTTTGTCGCCCTGGCCCGGACGAAGAACTTCACCCGTGCCGCCGAGGACTTGCATCTCTCCCAGCCGGCACTGAGCCGGGCCATTCAGAAACTGGAGGACCAGCTCGGTCAGCCGCTCTTCGAGCGCAAGCCGCGCGAGGTCTTGCTCACCGACCTCGGCGAGCTGCTGCACGAGCGCGCCCGGGAGATCCTGCAGCTGGTCGAGGACACCTTTTCCGAACTCGCCGAGGCGGGCCGCCGCGGCCGCATTCGTCTGGGGGCGATCCCGACGATCGCGCCGTATTTTCTGCCGGCGATTCTCAGCCGCTTTGCCGAGCTGCATCCCGAGGTGACGGTGTCGGTACTGGAAGACACGACCGAGGTGCTGATCAAGCGTTGCAGTCTCGGCGAGATTGATCTCGCCATCGTTGCGCTGCCCATTTTGGCGCGGCAGCTGCAGGTGGAGCCTTTGTTTGACGAAGAACTGCTGCTGGTGCTGCCGACCGGACATCCACTGGCCAAGGTGAAAAAACTGACGATGGAGGCGGTGGAACCGCACCCTTTTGTCATGCTCAACGAGGCGCACTGCCTGTCGGAAAACATCGCCTCGTTCTGCCGGCAGCAATCGGTGCAACCGGTCACCGTCGAACGCACCAGCCAGTTGGCGACCGTGCAGGAATTGGTCGCCCTCGATCACGGGGTTTCCATCGTGCCGGAGATGGCGCGCCGGCTCGATCTCAGCGACCGGCGGGTTTATCGTTCGTTCAGTGGTGAGCGACCCACCCGCACCGTGGCGCTGATGTGGAATTCGGCTCGCTTTCAGGGCAAGGCCGTCAAGGCGCTGCTGCAATTCCTGCATCGGCAGACCTCGGTGGAGCGCTGAGGGACAACAATGTTGCTTGCCAGATGTTGCCAGGTTCTCTTATTCTTCCCAGATGAAATCTTGGATGATCCTGCTGGTGTTTCTGGTGCTTGGAGGGCTTGCCCAATCGGCTGAAGAGCGG